>CAZNSB010000385.1:0-4894 GCA_964575155.1 uncultured Planctomycetaceae bacterium
AAACACCCTCTCCCGAAATGCCGAATCAGGTAGTGGCGTAACGTCCCGCCCGAGGGCGTTCGGGGGCAACGGGCAGCCCCGCGGGACTTCCCGGAAGCCCCGGCCGGGCAGATCCCGCCGGCCGGCGAGGCGCCGAGCTTGACGGCCCGCCCGGCGGACGATAGACTGGCCCTGCATGAATGCGGCAAGAAGGCCCGAACCGGTCCTCCAGGTATCCAGTCCCAAGGCGGGACCTCGATGATCCCATGCCAGCGCGGCCATGTTTCCGCCGGGCGGGAGAGCGCCTCCGGGCGGAGCGCGCCCAGAGATTGATGTGAGAGCGGGAGTCAGCGATGGCCGTCACATTTCGGAGCGACTTCAGGCGCTTCTTCATCCGAGGCCTGGCGGCGACCCTTCCCACGCTTCTGACCGTGGCGATCATCGTGTACCTGTTCAACTTCATCCAGAACCGGATCGGGGACCCCATCAACGGCCTGGTCATCCACCTGCTGAACCCGCTCATCGAGAGCATGGACAGGCAGCAGCTCGACGACTTCTGGCAGGCCCGCTGGTACCTTCGCGCCGTGGGCTTCGTGGTGGCGGTGGTGGGGGTGTACCTGATCGGCCGGCTGGTGGCCAGCTTCGTGGGCAGGAGCGTATGGAGGATGATCGAGCAGGCCCTGACGCGGACCCCCCTCATCAAGCAGATCTACCCCAGCGTGAAACAGGTGACGGACTTCCTGCTGAGCGAAAAGCGGTTCGAGTTCTCGCGCGTGGTCGCCGTGGAGTATCCCCGCAAGGGCATCTGGTCGCTGGCGCTGGTGACCGGGTCCGGGCTGGGCACGCTGAGAAGGACGGTCGGGTCGGACCTGCTTACCGTGTTCATCCCCTCTTCCCCTACCCCGGTGACAGGGTATACGATAACGGTGCGGCGCGACGAGGTGATCGACCTGCCGCTGACCCTTGACGAGGCGCTGCGCTTCACGGTCAGCGGCGGGGTGCTGATGCCCCCCTTCCGCCCGGCGCTGGGCGGAGGGCAGGTTGCGCCCGCAGGCGGCGCGCCCGAGCCGGGCGTCGAGGACGCTGCCGGCGCGGCGGACCGGGCGGAGACGCAAACGGAACAGGAGAAGGATACGTGAAAGTATCGGTGGTTGCCCGCCACACGGACGTGACCGACGCGATGAGGCAGTACGCCCGGGAAAAGGCCGGGAAGCTGCCGAGATTCTACGACGGGCTCCAGTCGGCGGCGGTGACGCTGGCCATGGACGCGGGGAAGTACCTGGCGGAGATCGTCGCCACCGGGAAGCGCAAGAGGGTGTTCGTCGCCCGCCACCGCGGCGATGACCTGCCCGCCTGCCTGGACCAGTGCGTGCACAAGCTCAGCGAGCAGCTTCGCCGGCACAAGGACCGGGTTCGCAACCGGCACGGCCCGCCGCACGATCAGACGATGGTGGCGGAGCCCCCGCCGGAGAGCTGACGGGCGCGGCGGGGCCCGGGGTGAGGGCCGCTCGCCGAGGAGCAGGACATGAAACTACCGGACATCATCGTAACGGACGCGATCCTACCCGACCTCGATGCCCGCACCCGCGATGAGGCGATCGAGGCGCTGATCCAGAGCCTCGCCGAGGCCGGCGCCATCTCCAAGCGAACCGCCAAGGAGGCTTTGGCCGCCGTGCTGAAGCGGGAGAACCAGGCCACCACCGGCATCGGAAAAGGCATCGCCCTGCCTCACGCCAAGATCAAGACCATCAAGAAGGTGGTGGGGACGATCGGTCGATCCACCAAGGGGATCGACTTCAACGCCCTGGACTCCAAGCCGGTGTACATCGTCATCCTCCTGCTGAGCAGCCTGAACGACCCCGACGAGCACCTCCAGGCCATGGAAACGATCTTCAAGCACGTGCAGCGCGACCTGTTTCGGAAGTTCCTGCGCCAGAGCGAGACGGCGCAGGCCATTGCCGAGCTGATCGAGGAAGCGGACGAATTGGCGTAACCAAAATGGTACGGGCCGGGAGAAAGCCGAATGCGAAGCAGCGCTTTCGAGCCTGCACCCGATCTCCCCGCACGCCCGGCGCCCGAACGGCGGAACGGATTGAGCAAACACCAGGCAAAGGTGAAAGTGGCCAGCTCCCACGGGATGCACGCCCGACCGGTGACGCAGTTCGTGCAACTGGCCAACGAATACCAGTCCAAGATCGAGGTGGCCAAGGGCAACGTCCGCGTGGACGGGAAGTCCGTTGCGTCCATGATGACGCTGGCGGCCGGGCCGGGAACCGAACTGTCCATCCGCGCCGAGGGCCCGGACGCCGCCAGGGCCGTCAAGGCCCTTGTCCAGCTCGTCGCCACCGACCTCGATGCAGACCTGTAGGCGGCGTCCGGAAAGGCGCACAAGGCGCGAGATGCCCGTTGCCGCGAATGACGCCCACGAGCACGAATTCCGCGGATTCGCCCGCCCCCCCGGGCACGGATGAGGGCGGCCCGGGCCGGCCGTAGGGGCATTTCGGCTGGCCCCGGGCGAAGAAGGCCCGCGCCGGCTTCTGTGCAATTCGCGGAACCCGTGGAGATGGGCGCCCGGACCGGGATTCGATACACTGGCCTGGCCGGAGACGACTCGAGCGCAGCGATGGAGATCAAGAAAGGCATCGGCGTTTCGCCGGGCGTGGCGATCTGCCCGGGCAAGGTCCTGGACGCGGAGGAGTACACCATCCCTCACCGGCACGTGAGCGCAGAGGGCTTGCCGGCGGAGCTGGTCCGTCTGGAAGAGGCGCTGGGCAGATCGCGCGAGGAGCTGAGCGACCTACGGAAGCGGGCGAGCCAGCGGCTGGGGGCGGAGACGGCGGCCATCTTCGATTTTCACCTGGCCCTGCTGGACGACACGTCGCTGCTGGGGAAGATCCGGGCCATGATCCAACGCGAGGCGGTGACCGCGGAGTTTGCCGTGGCCACCGTGCTTCGTGACTACGCCAGGGAATTCTACGGGATGCCGGAATACCTGGCCGATCGGGTCAAGGACGTGTACGACATCGAGAAGCGGATCCTTCGCCAGCTCATCGGGCAGAGCCGCCAGAGCCTGGAGGCCCTGGACGAGGACGTGGTGGTGCTGGCGCACGACCTGACGCCGTCGCAGACGGCAAACCTCGACCGCAAGCACATCCTGGGCCTGGCGACGGACGCCGGCGGGAGGACCAGCCACACGGCGATCGTGGCGCGGGCGCTGGGCATCCCGGCGGTGGTGGGGCTGAACGACGTGACCGCCAGCGTGGACGTGGGGGACCTGGTCATCATCGACGGGAACCGCGGGGTGGTGATCATCAACCCGGACCGGGCGACCATCGAGCAGCACCGGAAGTACGAGCGGAAGCTGGCGGAGTTCGAGCACAGCCTCGACCGCCTCCGCGACCTGCCCGCCGTCACCCTCGACGGGCACGAGGTCGCCCTGCTGGGCAACATCGAGTTCCCCGAGGAGGCCGACGCCGTCATCGCCAAGGGCGGGCAGGGCGTCGGGCTGTACCGCACCGAGTTCCTGTATCTCCGGACGGAGACGGAGCCCACGGAAGCCGACCACTACCGGGCGTACTGCCAGGTGATCGAGCGCATGGAGGGTCGCCCGGTGTGCATCCGCACGCTCGACCTGGGCGCCGACAAGTACAGCCAGGCGCGCGCCCCCGTCCCGGAGCGCAACCCGTTCCTGGGGCTGCGGAGCATCCGCTTCTGCCTCCAGCACCTGCCGCTGTTCCGCACGCAGCTCCGCGCCATCCTCCGCGCCAGCCTCAACGGCGACGTGTCCATCATGTTCCCGCTGATCAACAACATCACCGAACTCCGCCAGGCGAAGATGATCCTCCGCGACGTGATGGAGGACCTGGAGGAGGAGGCCACCAAGGTCCGCGCCGACGTGCCGGTGGGCATGATGGTGGAAGTGCCTTCGGCGGCGCTTCAGTCCGACCAACTGGCCGAAGAGGTGGACTTCTTCTCCATCGGCACCAACGACCTGATCCAGTATACTCTGGCGGTGGACCGGGCCAACGAGAGGGTCGCGCCGCTGTTCACGGCGGCCCACCCGGCGGTCCTGCGGCTGATCCGGGAGGTCATCCGCGCCGGGAACCGCCACGACGTGGGCGTGAGCCTGTGCGGGGAGATGGGCAGTGTGCCCGAGTACGCCCTGCTGCTGCTGGGGATGGGGCTGCGGACGTTTTCGGTGGCCCCCCCGGCGCTGCCCGAAATCAAGAAACTGATCCGTTCGGTCACGTTGGAGCACGCCCGGCGGGTCGCCCGGCAGGTGACGGCCTTCGATTCGGACAAGGAGATCGTCAGCTACCTCCGCGACCAGGTCCGCCAGGTGATGCCCGAGGCCTACTGAGTCCGGCCGCGGGCGCGCACGCAGCCGAACGGCTTGACAACGGAACGACGCAAGATCCCGACGCCGCTTGGGAACCCAGGCGCCCGCCCGCCGGACCCGCCGAGGGAAACGACGCGAAGACGCCGGGAAGAGAAGACGTCAACGAACCAGTCAACGCGATGGGCGCTCCGGCTCGCCGTCACGGGCGAGGTGCGTTTCTTTTCGCACCACGACGTGATGCGGCTGACGGCCCGCGCCGCCGCCAGGGCCGACCTGCCCGTGAAGACCACTCAGGGCTTCAACCCCCGGCCGAAGCTCTCTTTGGCCTTGCCGCGCCCGGTGGGCGTCGCCAGCCGGTGCGAGCTGCTTCTCATCGAGTGCACCCGCCAACCCGACCCCCAATGGCCCGAACGTTTCCACCGGCAGCTCCCCGCCGGCATGGAAGTCCTCTCCGCCCGACCGCTCCCGCCGGGGCCGCCGCCGAGGGTCCGGGCCGCCACCTACGAACTGCCGCTGGAGCCCGCGGAAGCGGCGCCGGCGGCGGTTCCGTCTTGGCCTTCGCCTCGCGTGGCGGGT
>CAZNSB010000385.1:4904-5305 GCA_964575155.1 uncultured Planctomycetaceae bacterium
GGCGGGACGCTGGTCTTCACCCTCCTGCACGCCGCCTGGGGGTCGGCCCGGTGTGAGGAGGTCCTGTCTCTGGTCGGTTTCACCGGCGAAGCGGGCGCGGGGGCGGGGCCTTTTCGCCCCTGCCGCCAAGCGGTTGCCGGACTTCTCAGAACCAGCCTGGAATGCGACTTCCAGCCCACGAGGCCCTCGCCAAGGAAACCCGAGAAATGAAGAAGCAGATGTTCATTAACGCCCGGCAGGACGAGTGCCGCATCGCCATCGTCACCGACGGGGCACTCACCGAGCTGTACACCGAGCGGGCCTCCAGCATGCTCCAGGTCGGCAACATCTACAAGGGGCGCGTGACCAACGTCGAGCCCTCCATCCAGGCGGCGTTCGTGGACTTCGGCAAGGCCAAGAAC
>CAZNSB010000386.1:0-5302 GCA_964575155.1 uncultured Planctomycetaceae bacterium
GCATGTTCGCGCTGATCATGGCGCTGGGGCTGATCGTGGACGACGCCATCGTGGTCGGGGAGAACGTCTACGCCCGCATCGAGCGCGGGGACGCGCCGGCCCCGGCCGCCGTCGAGGGCACCCACGGCGTGCTGCTTCCGGTCATCGGCGCCGTCACCACGACCTGGCTGGCCTTCGCGCCGCTGCTCTTCATCCCCGGCATCATGGGGCGCTTCATCGGCATCCTCCCCTACTGCGTCATCTGCGCCCTGGCGTTCTCCCTCCTGGAGTGCCTGCTGATCCTGCCCCCCCACCTGGCCCACAGCTTCCAGCGACGACTGCGCCGCAGCGCAAACCCCGCTCCGGGCCCCACCGGCCCGGGAGCCGTCAGGCGACGCATCGACAACGCCATTCGCACCTTGATTGACGCATATTTCATTCGCCTCTACCGCCTCGCGACGAAATACCGGTACGTCACGATCAGCGTGGCGGTCGCGGCGATGCTGGTGGTCGCCGGCGCGCAGCGCTTCGGCCGGATCGCCTTTGTCACCTTCCCCAAGCTCGACAGCGACACCCTGCGTGCCAGGCTGTTGCTGCCGACGGGCACCAGCATTCGCCGAACCGAGCAGGCGGCCCGGCAGATGACGGAGGCGGCCTTGAGGCTCAACCAGAGCTTCCGGGGAAAGCGCGACGAGCCGGTGGTCCAGCGGGTGTACTCCCTGCTAGGCCAGGAGAGCGGCGGCGGCGAAGTCGGCTCCCACGTCGCCGAGGTCATCGTCGAGCTCATGCCCGGCGAAGACCGCGGGGTCAGGAGCAAGCAACTCATCGACGCCTGGCGACAGAACACCGGCCAGATTCCCGAGGCCGTCAGCCTGACCTTCGGCGCCTTTCGCGGCGGGCCCGGGGGCAAGCCGCTGGAGATACGCCTGCTGGGCAACAGCACCGACGAGATGAAGCCCGTCGCCGACCGGCTGAAGGCGGCGCTGGCCGGGTACGAGGGCGTCACCGACATCGAGGACGACGCCCTGCCGGGGAACCTGGAGATGCGGATCCGGCTGAAGCGTGAGGCCCGCCCGCTGGGGATCACCCTGCGGATGCTGGCCAACCAGCTCCGCGACGCGTTCTACGGCAACGAGAGCCTCAAGCTCCAGCGTGGGCGGGACGAAATAAAGGTCATGGTGCGGTATCCCGAACGCCAGCGCCGGAGCGTCGGCGACGTCGAGCAGATGCGCGTGCGGACCGCCGGCGGCGACGAGATCCCCTTTGTGGAGGTGGCGGACGTTCAGCTCCGCCGCGGATACACCACCCTCCGCCGCGTCGCCAACAAGAGCGTCATCACGGTGTCGGCCGACGTCGACGAGAAGAGGGCCAACGCCGAGGAGGTCCTCTCGCACCTTTCCGACAAGGGCTTCTTCGCCGACCTGGCCGCCACGCATCCGGGCACGAAGGTGAGCTTCCGCGGGCAGCGCCAGCAGGTCCTGGAGAGCCTCCAGGCCCTCAAGGTCTTCTTCCCCATCGCCCTGCTGGGCATCTACACGATCCTGGCCGGCATCTTCAAGAGCTACCTCCAGCCGATCATCATCATGGTGACCATCCCCTTCGGGCTGGTGGGGGCGGTCATCGGGCACTGGCTGCTGGGGCTCAACGTCACCCTGCTGAGCCTGTTCGGCATGGTCGCCCTGACGGGCATCGTGGTCAACGACTCCCTCGTGCTGATCGACTTCGTCAACCGCGGAATCCGCGCCGGCCAGGCCGTTCACGCCGCCGCCCAGGAGGCCGCTCGCCGACGCTTCCGCGCCATCTTCCTCACCACGGCGACCACCGTCGCAGGCATGGCCCCGCTCCTGCTGGAGCGGTCCTTCCAGGCCCAGTTTCTCAAGCCCATGGTGGTGGCCATCTGCTTCGGGCTGATATTCGCGACCCTGCTGACCCTGCTGGTCGTGCCCAGCCTGTACCTGATCGGAAACGACCTCCGGCGGGCGCTGCGATGGCTCCGCACCGGCAACTGGCCGGCCCCCGAGGAAATCGCCCAACGCGAGGAAACGCCGGACCGGCCTCAGGAAAACCGGCAGGAGGCGACCCGGCCATGATCGGACCCATCCGTTGGGGGAACCTGCAAGAACGTTCCCACTTCGAGATGCCGGAAGTGCCCGTCCTCAGCCGGAGGCTGCCGCAGGCCTTCGAGGGGTTCCGCATCGCGGTGATTGCCGACCTGCACCTCGGGCCGCTGGTCGGGCCCGACTTCCTCCGCCGAGCGCTGGAGCGTCTCTGCGGTGCCCGGCCGGACTTGGTCCTGCTGGTCGGAGACCTGGTGGAGAGGCCCGGCGGGTCCGTCAAGACCCTCGCCCGCGCCCTTCGCCCGGTCTGCTCGCGCTTTCTCACCTGCGCCGTCATGGGCAACCACGACTACTGGTACGGGCTGGAGGCCTTTCGCCCCGCGATGGCCGCCGCCGGCGTGGACATCCTCATCAACGAGCACCGGCTGCTGCGGCGCGGGCCTGGCGGGCACGTTGACGACTCGCCGGGCATCGCCCTGCTGGGGCTGGACGACTACCTCTACGGCTCGCCCGACTTCGCCAGGGCCGCCGACGGAATCGAAAACGGCACCTTCACCATCCTCGCCGCCCACCACCCGGACCAGGCCGACGCCTTGCCGCCCGACCCCGGCGTGGACCTGATGCTCTGCGGGCACACGCACGGCGGGCAGATCCGCCTCTTCGGAAAGGCCCCCGTGACCTACACCAAGAACAAGAGATACCTCAGCGGGCTCATCCGCGGGCCCGGGTTCCCCATGTACATCTCCCGCGGGCTCGGATGCACCACCATCCCGCTGCGAATCGGCGCCGACCCCGAGCTGCCCATCATCACCCTGCGGCGCGGACCGTAACCGGTCACGCCCGCCCCGGGCGAACCCCGGCTGCGCGGAAACTCGTGGACGCCGCGCCCGCCCCGACGATACCATGGACGCCGCGGCAAGGGTCCCCTGAACAGGCAGCCGGGAGGCCGAAATGAACTGTCCAAAATGCGACGCGGAGATGGAGAAGGTCAGCTACCAGACCATCGTGGTGGACCGGTGCACCAACTGCGGGGGGATCTGGTTCGAGATGCTGGAGAAAGACCGGCTGGAGAAGATGCCCGGCTCAGAGGCCATCGACACCGGCCAGGCGAAGCTCGGCAAGGCGTACAACCTCATGGGCCGCATCAACTGCCCGGTGTGCAAGACGCAGATGATCCGCATGGTCGATCCCGGGCAGCCTCACATCCACTTCGAAAGCTGCACCGTCTGCCACGGGATGTTCCTCGACGCCGGCGAGTTCAAGGACCTCAAGCAGGTCACCGTCCTGGACGCCCTCAAGGCACTGTTGGCCAAGGAAAGGAAATAGGCGAGAGCACCGGCTTGGTCGGGGCGGGCCGGGCTCGCCCTCCGCCGCTCAGATGCCCCGGCAAACGCCCCCTCGGTGTCACGTCGGCTCTTTCTCCGCTTGCAGTGCGATCGGGGGCGCAATGCGTATCCCCGGCCCCGCCGCCGCTGTCAGGGGCGTGCCGCCGGGCACCCCGGTCAGGGCCTCCCGGCGGCCGCGCAGACCAGATGGGCGGGGCAGCCCCGGCGGCAGTCACTGCTGCCGAAGCCCGGCACCGGCGCCGTCCCGCCGCGGCGGAGGGCCTCGGCCGCCAGGTCGCACTCGCTGCGGTCCGTCCAGGCGTGGACCGCGGCGACCTCGGCGGCGGGGTGGGCAAGCAGGTAATCGATGTGCCAGCGCTTGGTCTTTTTCCGCCGCAGGTGGCGGGCGACCCGCGCCGGCAGGTTCCGCCGGGCCGAGCCGAAGTAGTAGTACGTCCCCGCCGGCAGCGCCACCCGCCCCAGCCGGCCCACCCGCACCCGCACCGGCCGGGCAAGATTGATCGTCAGGCGATATGCGCCCGACCCGACCAGCCTCGCCGGCATGGAAGCGTTTGAATTCGGCATAACGGGCGCATATCCTATGGCCTCCGCGGTGCCCATTGCACCGGCGTGTTTCAGGACAGGAGAAAGCCAATGCGCAGCGACGCCGTCAAGAAGGGCCCGGAGCGCGGGCCGCACCGCAGCCTGCTGAAGGCCACCGGCTTGACCGACGCGGACATCCGCCGCCCGTTCATCGCCATCGCCAACTCCTACACCGACGTCGTCCCCGGGCACGTGCACCTGGACGCGGTGGGCGAGTTCGTCAAGAAGCAGGTGGCCGCCGCCGGGGGCACGCCCATCGAGTTCAACACCATCGGCATCTGCGACGGCATCGCCATGGGCCATTACGGGATGAAGTACTCCCTCCCCAGCCGGGAACTCATCGCCGACTGCGTCGAGAGCATGTGCGAGGCCCACCAGTTCGACGCGATGGTGTGCATCCCCAACTGCGACAAGATCATCCCCGGGATGCTTCTGGCGGCCTTGAGGGTGAACATCCCGACGATCTTCGTCTCCGGCGGGCCCATGGAGGCCGGGAGAGTCGCCGGCCGGGACGTCGACCTCATCGACCAGTTCGTCGCCGTCGCCCGGCAGAAGACCGGGCAGCTCACCGCCCGCGAAGTCGCCGAGTTCGAGGACAACACCTGCCCCACCTGCGGCTCGTGCAGCGGCATGTTCACCGCCAACAGCATGAACTGCCTGTGCGAGGCCATCGGCATGGCCCTGCCGGGAAACGGCACCTGCCTGGCGACGTCTCCTGCGCGGCTGGCGCTGTACGCCGCCGCCGCCGAGCGGATCGTGCGCATGGCCGAGGCGTGGATTCGCGCCGGCGGCCGCGACAACTACAAGCTGCTCCCGCGAAACATCATGGACCGCAAGGCCTTCGAGAACGCCTTCACCCTGGACATGGCCATGGGCGGCTCGACCAACACGGTGCTGCACCTGCTGGCGATGGCGAGCGAGGCGGGGGTGGCGTTCGGGCTGAAGGACATCGACCGGATCTCCAGGCGCACGCCGAACATCTGCCGCGTCGCCCCCTCGGCCACGCCGGAAGGAAAGACCTACCACATCCAGGACTGCCACCGCGCCGGCGGAATCCACACCATCCTCTGGCAGCTCTGGCGCGACCGGCCCCGCCTGGTCCACGCCGACTGCATGACCGTCACCGGGCAGACCCTCCGGCAGAACCTGCGGAAGTGGTCGCTGCGAAGTCGGGGCCTCTGCCGGCCCGCGCGGCGGATGTACCGCGAAGGCTGGAAGGCGACCGGGCGGAGCGTGGACGCCGTCCGCGCCATGCTCCGCGGGCGGAAGCCCCGGAAGCTCAAGACCAAGAACGCCGGCCGGCTGGACGGCTACGACCTCATCCGCGCGGTGAAGGAC
>CAZNSB010000387.1:0-5299 GCA_964575155.1 uncultured Planctomycetaceae bacterium
GCCGGCCCGCACACGGGCTGGCAGGTGACGGCCCGCTCGAACTGCACGCCGCGGGCCGCCATCCCGTCCAGGTTCGGCGTCAGCTCCATCGGCGAGCCGTAGCAGCCGCACGTGTCCCAGCGCTGCTGGTCCGTGAAGAACACCAATACGTTCGGGCGATCCGAAGCCATACGACCCGTCTCCTTTCCGCACGGCGGACAGGCCGCAATTGTAGGCCCGCAGCAGGGAACATTCAAAGCCGCGAACCGCGCGAGCGGAGCGAACGGAAAGGCAGAAGGAGGTCCGCATGGTTCGCGAAGTTCGCGGCTATCGCTGCAACACCTGGAGGAACCACTCCGGCGGGCGGATGGGCTTGCCGGCGGGGTCGGTGAAGGCATGCACCGTGTAGCCCTCGGCGACGGGGGCGGCGTCGGCGGCGCGGGTTATGCGGGCGTCGCAGCGGAGGCGGGCGCGTCCGGCCATCTGCGCGGTGGTGATGATCTCCAGCAGGTCGTCGTAGCCTGCGCGGCCGAGGTACTTGACGTGTGCCTCGGCCACGGGCAGGAGGACGCCGCGGGCCTCGACCTCGGCGTAGGGCAGGCCGATCTCGCGCAAGAGCTCGGTCCGCCCGTGCTCGAACCAGTCCAGCGCCCGGTCGGAGGAGAAGGTCCCCATCCGGTCGGTGTCGCTGTAGCGGACGCGGAACTGAACCGTGCCGGTGCGGCGGGTCATGGTCCTTGATCCATCTGACTGCGGTCGCACGGCTGCACACGACGCAGCCGTGGCACCGGGCTATTGAGCCCTGTGTTTCTAACGTTCGGCGTTTCCGTTTAGCCGCGGCCGGTACGGCCGCGGAAGGCGGCCCTGCGGGCCGCCGCTAAACGAACGCGACGAGAACATTGGATATACATGGGTCAATAAGGCGCGTTATCCGTGTAATCCGTGTAATCCGCGGACTACTCTTTGGATTGGAAGACCTTGGTGATGACGGCGGAGTAGGTCCGCAGGGTCATGTAGTTGCGGAGGTTGTACCCGTTGGAGGAGAGGGCCTTTTCGCTGAAGTCGTTCTGGAAAGCCTTGGGGTTGGAGGGGTGGCAGCCGTCGCCGCTGATGATGGTGGGGACGTCGTATCCCCTCGCCGGGCGGAACTTCTCCAGCCGGCCGTTCCAGTCCTCCGGGCGGCGGCGGAGCGTCTCCTTGTAGTAGTCGATGACGGGAATCTTGTAGTGGCTTGCGATGCAGATCAGGGCCAGCCAGTAGTCGTCGAGCATCTTCAGGGCGGCCTGGCTCCCCTTGGGCGGGACGGTCGTCAGCATGGGCACGGTGCCGTCGGCGAGCAGGCGGCGGACGCTGGCGGCCATGTACTCGGTGTACTGCGGCGGGCAGATGCCGCCGGCGTCGTTGGTGCCGAAGAGGATCACGGCGGCCTCGGGGTTCATCCGCTTCTGCCAGGCGTCGACGCCGGCAAACCACCAGGCCGAGGTCTTCATGCCGGTGCAGCCCCATTGGGAGCTCTTCCAGTCCTTCCAGAGCTTCAGGTCGGCGTACTTCTCGACGACGGCCATTTCCTTGGCCACCTCCGGCGTCATGTTCTTGGGGTTGATCTTACCGCCCCCCCCGTAGGGGGCCAGGTAGGCCATGGTCACGGTGATGCTGTCGCCGTACTGGGTGAGCACGCCGGCCTTGCCGTCGAAGCGCTGGTGGGCCTGGCGCATGGCGGGGACCCACTCGGCCTCGGCCGGCGGGCGGGGAGCCACCTT
This sequence comes from uncultured Planctomycetaceae bacterium, assembly GCA_964575155.1. Classification (GTDB taxonomy): domain Bacteria; phylum Planctomycetota; class Phycisphaerae; order SM23-33; family SM23-33; genus CAZNSB01. The sequence goes on from CAZNSB010000387.1 coordinate 1,740, forward strand.
GACGGGCTTAGGCTCCCTGGCGACGGCCGGAGAGAGGGTGATCTCGAGGTAGGGGCGCTTGTCGGGCTTGTAGCTGCGGGCGCTGTAGAAGTCGTAGGCCCCGCCTTCCAGGCGGTTGTCCAGGACGACCCCGCCGTTGGGGACCTTGCCCAGGACCCACGCCCGCACCAGCCCCGTCAGGTCGAACGTCATCGTGCCGGGGACCTTCCTCTTCCGCCCCCGGCTGTCTTCGACCTCGATGTCGGCGACCTCGCCGACGGCCACGGGCTGCCCGCCCGACGCCGCCATCACCCCGCCCTTCGGCCAGGGCGTGTCGGCCTTCCGCTCAAGCGCGGTGGCCTCCTCGGCCGAGAAGCCGGGGGCCTCCTCCACCTTCAGCACGAACGCCCCGTACCGGTAGTTGCGGACCTGGTCGTTGCGGTACGGCGTCAGCGACAGCACGAGGCGGGCCTGCTTGATGGAGGCGGTCTTGGGGACGCCGGCCAGGTCGAAGTGGAGGAGTGCCCGGCTGACGTCGCCGGCCCGGTCGCCGACGCGGGACATGTTCATCCACCCCCACGGGCCGGGGTACTTCTCGTGGGCCTCCTTCACGTAGGCGTCGGTGCTCGCCCCGCGGAGGGCGCAGGTGGCGTTCTGCCCGACGCGGACGGCGGCGTAGTCGCCGGAGGCCTCCCCCGTGTCAGGCATGGCGGCGGCGGGATCGAGCTTGTCGGGGGAGATCGGCCCGGGCAGCGGCGGGACGCCCTTGGGGCCGCTTGCCTTGGGCCCGTGGTCGATGATCAGCTTCGGCCGGGCGGCGGGCACGTGCCACTCGCTGGTGGCGATCTCGCTGCGGGCCTTGCCCGCCGGGCGCAGCGCCAGCCCGTGGTTGGGCAGGTCCCCGCCCCGCCAGCGCTTGACGAGCTCGGTGAGGTCCAGCTCGTGCACGTGCCCCACCGCCGGGTCGAAGCCCAGGGCGTCGGAGGCGACGAGCCCCGGGGTGCCCTGCCCGAAGTCCGTCTCCCGATCGACCTTGGCGGACGGCGCCGGCGGGCGGTCCTTCGCACGGCGGTACTTCTTGTACCATTCGCGGTAGGCCTGGTAGAGGGCCTCCTCGTCCCACTTGCCGGCGACGCGGTAGCAGGCCATGGAGGAGGCGAACTTCCCCTCCCGGCCGGGCCTGGGGTAGCCCGGGCTGGCGAGGCGGAGCACCGCCTTGTGGACCACGTGCCCGGCGGGGATCGGGGAGAGGTCGAACCGGATCAGCACGTCGGCCCTCCCGTCGCAGCGCAGGACCGAGGAGCGGGCCTGGTTCCGGGTCGAAACGGCGGTGTCCCGGCACCCGGCATACTCGCCCGTGGGCGAAACGCCCTGCTGGAGTGCCGTGACTTCGCCGAGGACGGCGCAGGGGACGCACACCGGAATCCACAGCGACAGAAGCACTCCAAGGATGGTCCGTTTCGTCAACATGGCGCTTGCTCCTTACCTGAAGGGTCAGTCAACCGTCTTCAAGGACCCATCGTACACGGAGGGACCAAAGCGTGCCAAGACCCGCGCTCCGCGCGTCTTCCCAACGCGATCCGGCGAACCGGCTAGCACAGCGGGCGGAGGAAGTCGATGGCGGCCCGGATGTCGGCGACCTGCTGCGGGCCGGTGATCTCCCGCTCGATCGTCAGCGGGCCCGCGTAGCCCAGCCCCTTCAGCCGGGCGATCAGCACCGGAAAGTCCACCTTGCCCTGCCCCAGCGGCACCTCCTGGCCCAGGTTCGTCCCCTCCGTGGGGTACAGCCCGTCCTTGGCGTGCACGCCGCGGACGTATTCGCCGATGACGTCCAGGGCGTCCACCGGGTTGGCCTTGCCGTACAGGATCAGGTTGGCGGTGTCGAGGTTGACGGTGAGGTTGCCGGTGCCGACGGCCTCGATGGTCCGCAGCAGGGCCACCGGCGTCTCCTGCCCGGTCTCGAACCGGAACTCGATCCCGCCGGCGGCGCAGGCCTCGGCGACCCGGCGGACGGCCTGGACGGTCCCGGCAAAGTCCGGGTGGTTGGGATCCTCGGGGATGAACCCCACGTGGGTGGTGATCGACCCCAGCCCGGCGCCCGCGGCGAACCGGGCGGCCTTGCACAGCGCCTCCACGCGCATCGCCCGGTGCTGGGGGGGGACCAGCCCGATGGTGACGGGCCCCTCGGTGAAGTTCCAGACCCTCGGCCCGGGCCAGCCCGCCCAGAGGGTGCTGACGGTCACGCCGAGGTCGGCGGCGGCGGCCATCATGGCCCGCCCGACGGGCTCGACGTAGAACTCCGGGTTCCACGTGCAGACCTGGCAGCTCCTCAGGCCGAGGTCGGCCACCTTGCCCAGCTCCTCGGCCGGCGAGGTCGACAGGCCCGTCATGACACCGATTTCGAGAGTGGGCACGACCTAACCTCCGCACCAGGCCCTAGCGAGCCTGCTCGACGAACGCGTCTTTCCCCTTGCGACTGCCGGCGCCCGCCCTGCCCCGCCGAACCAGCCGGGCGCGCTGCGCCGGCTTCCGGGCCGTCAACATCATAATGTCGTACAGGTTCAGGTACACCCCGAAGTCAAGCCGGCCGCCCAGCGTCAGCACGTCATACAGCCAGGACACCGTCGGGTTCCTCAGCGCGAAGACCCCGTGGGCCATCGACCGGTAGCTGCGGTGGTAGCCCACGTGGGAGACGTCCACCGTTTCCAGTCCGGCCTTTTCCACGGCCCTGCGGAGCGTCTCGGCCGAAAAGTAGAACAGGTGCGTCGGCGGGTGAATCTGCCGCCACTTGCTCCCGCGAACCCGGGCGACCGCGCTGTCCATGTCGTTGGTCGTGATGGCCAGCACGCCCCCCGGCTTGAGCCACCGGCCGGCGCGCTCGATGCACCGCACCGGGCGCCGCAGGTGCTCCAGCGTGTCCCACAGGCAGATGACGTCGTAGCTTTCCGGCTCGTCGGGCAGGGCGAGGAAGTCGGCGACGTCGGCGTTCAGCCCCAGCTCGCCGCGGGCGTGCTGGATGCACTCGGCCGCCACGTCCAGCCCGCGGACCTCCCAGTGCGCCCGGGCCAGCTCCAGGAAGAACCCGAAGGCGCAGCCGATCTCCAGGAGCCTGCCGGCCGGCTTGAGCTTGCGGAGCGAGTCGATCCGGCTGGCGAAGTCGCGCTGGATGAGCTTCTTGTCGCCGACGTAGTCGCGGTACTCGGCCCCGGCGAAGTACTCGGGGGTGTACATGGAATGGGGGTTCGCCCGCCCGGCCCAGAAAGCCAGTCGGCACTTCGGGCACCGGAAGATCTGGTGCTCGGGATACAGGGGCACCATCGACCCCTGGTGCCCACAGAGACAGCATTGAGTTCCCATGCCGCCGGCGCGCCTCCAGCCCGCAGGTCGGGCACTACTGGAGCTGAGGGGGCTCGAACCCCTGACCTTCTGCATGCCATGCAGACGCTCTCCCAGCTGAGCTACAGCCCCGCCTCAGCGCTTGGGCCCAGCGGCCGTTTCGGTTGTATCAGACGGCGCCGGCGCAGGTCAAGGGCGGGCACTTTGCGCCTTGGCCCACTCGGGCGATAACCCCTTGCCAGTTG
>CAZNSB010000388.1:0-5292 GCA_964575155.1 uncultured Planctomycetaceae bacterium
TCGTAGTGCTGCCCCGTATGCACGAGGATGGGGTGGGCGCCCTCGCGCCCGCCCAGGGCCCGCATCAGCGGCGCGATCTTCATGAAGTTCGGCCGGGCGCCGACCACGTTGAGGATCCGGATGGGCGTCTCAGGCATCAAGTCACGTCCTCCCTCGCATTACGTCCCGTTCGCTTGTGGCACGGCCCGGACGAGCCGCGCAGCCGCACAAATGCCGGTGGGCGCGCGGTGGGTGGGGACATCCACCGCACAACACCTATGTCGGACCGCTCAGCCGCCCGACACGGCCGGACCTTTCCCCGGCGGCGCCGCGATCAGGGCGGTCAGCGCCTCGGGGGCGTCGAGACTGTACCATGCCGCGCCGGCCGGCACCAGCACCGTGTCGCCCGCCCTCAGCGAAACCGCCTCCTCCTCGGTCACCAGCCGGGCGGTGCCGGCCAGGGCCACGACGACCGCCCAGGCCCCCTCCGTCGGGGTGGTCCAGCCCCGTCCGTCCAGCCTCAGCCGGGCCAGCGTGAAGAAGGGGCACGCGACCAGGCTCTCCACGAGGAGGCCCGATTCGCGGCGGACCGGCCCCCGGCCGCCCGAGGGCGGAAGTGGGGCCTCGAACCGGACGGCCTCCAGCGCCTCCCGGACGTGCAGCGGCCGGGCCGCGCCGTCCAGCCCGACGCGGTCCCAGTCATAGACGCGGTACGTCAGGTCGGAGGTCTGCTGGACCTCCGCCAGGACGAGGCCGTCGCCGGCCGCGTGGAGGAGCCCGGCCGGCACCCACACGAAGTCCCCCGCCGAGACGGGGCGGACGTTCAGAATCTCTTGAAGGCCGCCCCCGCCCACGGCAGCCTCCAACGCGGCGCGGGACGTGCCCGCCCGCAGGCCCTCCACCACCCAGGCCCCCGGGTCGGCGTGCAGGACGACCCAGCACTCCGTCTTGCCGCCCTCCTGCCCCTCCCCGCGGGCGCCGCCGGCCGCCGACGGGTGCACCTGCACGCTGAGCCGGTCGGCCGCGTCGATGAACTTGACCATGAGGGGGAACGGCCCGGGCGTTCCGGACGCCGGGGCGTCCTCGCCGAGGATCGCCTCGGCGTCCCGCTGAAGGACCTCCCGCAGGGTGCGGCCGGCCAGGGGCCCCTCGGCCACGCGGCTCCGGCCGTGGGGATGGTCGGCCAGTTCCCAGGACTCGCCGATGGGCCGGCCCTCCGGGAGCGGCTTGCCCAGCAACTCGGCCAGACGGCGCCCGCCCCAGACACGCTCCTTGAACACGGGCTCCATTCTTAGCGGCCGCATCCGTACCTCCCGGGACGCACCTGCATTGCCGGCCCACAACCCGGCGGCGGCCGAGATACCGCCGGCCGGCGGTGTGCCTCACTATACGGCGCAGCGCGGAAGCCTCCAATCCGAATCCGGCATAATCCGCAGGTGCCCCGGCCGTTGCGAGGCAGCGGGCAGCCCGTTCCGGCACGGCCGGACGGCCCCTGCCGAAGCATACCCGCCCATCCGGGCGACGCTCGCCGGGCGGGTGTTATCGTGGCGCGGCGTCACCGCAAGCGAGTGAATCGCCCCACCCAGTCGGGATGCTACGTGTCCTGCCCGCTCTCCCGGCCGCCGGCAAGCATCCTGAAACGGGCCCGCCACGGCCTCGGCGACCGCGCAGGCGGACCCGTCATGGAGCATGGTCAAGGGCGAAACGGTACACTCAAACCGCCTCCTGACGCAACTTTAGCATGGTTTTCGGTACGAGTTGCTTGACAGAGGGCCGTTTTTGTGGTATGTTAATGGTGATAATGTCGCCGCGCCTTGCCGGCAAAGCCTGTACCTTCCCCACACCGGCAAGCGAAGCAGGACCCGAAGATGGAGGGCGAGGACGACTGACAGCAGAGGGGTGAGATGCAAACAAGGGGGGCACGGCAGCCGAACCGCCTACGTCCATCGCACGTAGCCCGTTCATCCCAAAGACATCCTCCACCAAGGGGGGTCCATGACGAACCGAGGCGCTCGCTGAGCGCGATGTGCGCGAACCGCGATGCGTCTGTGGGACGTGAAGCAGGAGAAAACAGGTAAAAAAGGGCGGATCAGTACTCGCACCTTGGAAGGCGACTGATCCGCCCGGGCCGGTGCGCCGGGGAGTTTCTGCGCCCCCGGGCGCCCGTACATTCTCATTGTACCCGGCGCATCGCCCCAATGTCAAGGTACTCGTGGCGGCTTTTCGGCCGGCCACGTGAGGGCGATGATTATGCCGGAACCCGTCACGATCATCGGCGTAGGGGCCGGTCTCCTGGCGCTGACGACCCATCTGGCCCGCCGATTCTTCGGTTTGGCCAAAGAGATCTTCGACATCGTCGCCGGGTCGGTGCTGCTGGTGCTCGCCCTGCCCGTCCTGGCCGTCTGCGCCCTCATCATCAAGTTATCGAGCAGGGGCCCGGCGCTGTTCAGCCAAACCCGGGTGGGCCAGGACGGCAAGCCGTTCCGGATGTACAAACTCCGGACGATGTACACCGACGCGGAGTCGGCCAGCGGGGCCGTCTGGGCCGCCAAGGGCGACCCCCGTGTCGTCCCCACCTGCCGCTGGATGCGCCGGTGCCACGCCGACGAACTCCCCCAACTCATCAACGTCGTCCGCGGCGACATGTCGCTGGTGGGGCCCCGGCCGGAGCGGCTGGAAATTCTCAAGGAACTCGAAAAGGTCTACCCGGAAATCCGCAAACGCCTCTCGGTCCGGCCCGGCATCACGGGCCTGGCCCAGGTCCGCAACGGGTACGACACCTCGGTCGATGCCTTTCGCGACAAACTCCGGGCCGACCTGGAGTACATCGAACGCCGGAACTGGAGTACGGAACTCCGGATCCTGACCGCCACGTTGACCAAGTTCAACGACAAGACGGCTCACTGAACGCATGTGGCCGGGAACGGGGGGATTAACTTGTGAGAGGCGAGCGTGAGGGATAACGCGAACTCAAAGCAAAAGACGAACCATGAGGCGCGGCCGGCGGTGGCCCTGGCGGGCCTCACGGTAGCCGTATGCGCCCTCTGGGCGGCGCCTGTCATGGGCATCACCGTGGACGGCTTCGTGTCACCCGCGGAGGAGTGGGACGGTGTGGCGATCCACCTCGGCGATCCCGCCCCGGAGCCACCCATCCCGATCGTGTACGACGTCACGGACATCTTCATGGCCGGGGGAACCGAATTGAACTTCCGGCTGGACGTGCTTCACCCGCCGGTGGTCTTCAGAAGGGGGGTGTACCTGCGGTACGACTTCGCCATCGACGAGGACCCCGGCGCCGGCTACAGCATCAGCCTGAACGACGGCCTCATGCTGCCGAGCACCGAGATACACCTGGTCCGCTTCCCGGACTGGAACGACCGGGATATCTTCACCATGCAGGACCTGGGCCGGGGCACGTACGCGATCAGAGACGTGCTGGAGGCGGCATTCGCCTGGTCGCTCTTCCCATCGGAGGTCCTGGAGACAGGGGAAATCACGCTGAACCGGTACTGGTACGTGCTGGAATCCGGCCAGCGGACGGCCGACGACACGGGAGAAGGCGTGTTGTCCGACCCGCCGCTGCCGGCCGTGCCCGAGCCGGCGACGCTCGTCGGATTCCTTCTCGGTTGCGGGATGCTGGCCCGCCGCATCAGGGCCGGCCGAAGGGCTCTGGAGGGATAACAGGGGGGAGGGGGGAAACGTGCACACGACATCCCGCACGCTGTTGCGCCTCGGGCGCAGGAGCCCTACGCAAGGAGAATGGACCATGACACGCTGGATTGCCGTTTGGGCCATCGCCATCGCGGTCGGTCTACCCGTCTGCGCCGCCTCGGCCGGCATCACGGTCGACGGCGCCGTTTCGCCGGCCGATGAATGGAGCGCCACCAGCCCCGGAAGCGTCACCGACCTCGATGAAACGAACATCACCGACGACACGGTCGACATCTCGGACGCCTTCATCAGCAATGGCGACGATACGACCAATCTGTACTTCCGGTGGGACTTCTATGCGGCGCCCCCGAACTACACGACCACCGGCGGCCTCGTGGAGTACGGGTTCGAACTGTATCTACCCGGCAACGTGACCCTGTACGCCACGAACGACCCGTACTTCGATACTCCCGACGGCACGAAGTTCTTTCTGGAGGACGACACCCAGAGCGCCACCAGCACCGGGATCTACTCCGTGGGCACCGGCACGAGCGATACGGTCGAGGCGAACGTCCCGTACTCGGCCTTTGCCGACCTCGGCATCACCATCCCGGCCGGAGGCCTGGACGTCGACTACCTGGCGTACATCATCGAGCAGACGGCGCAGCCCGATGACGACACGTGCCAGGGCTCGTTCACGATCATCGTGCCGGAACCGGCCTCGATGACGGCCCTGGTCCTGGGCCTCGGGGCCCTCGGCGGCTACCTCCGCCGACGGCGGATGCGCTGAGGCAAGAGTACCCAGCGCCGGCCCCTTCGCCGTAGGGGCCGGACGAGGCGCGGTCCTCCCGGCCACCGGGCCGGAGCCGCGGACGACAAACCGACAAGTGAAGGATGGCGCACTGGGGCTTACGCCCGTCCGGGTGCCGATGGCGGCCCGGGCGGCGGGAGCCAGGCGCGCAACGCTGTAACTCGGGGAGCCGAGGGCGTTGGACCCCTGGACGCCGACAGGCTCCTCGACGGACACGGCCCGCAGGCGCGGGCGAGTCCGGCCAGAGGGGTAGCACAGGGGCCACGAATAGACAGGAACGCAGTCATGAAACGTACGGCAGCGATAGCAGTGCTTCTGGCAGCCGTCCTGGCCGGCGAAAAAGACGAATACTAACGGCGAATCCCTACAGGCGGACCGGCGTGTGGACAAGAGGCGAGAACTTCAAACAACAACCCCACAAAGAACTTCGTGCACCTTTGTCGCCGTCTTGTCCCAGGTGAACACCTTCGATTGCTTCAGACCCTGATGAGACAGTTTCGATCTCAGATCTCCGTCCTGGGCGATCCTGCTGATCGCCTCAGCGATGGAATCGATGTCGGTAGGATCGACCGTTATCGCCGCATCCCCGACAACTTCCACGAGCCCCCCCGCCTTCGCCGCAACCACCGGCGTTCCACAAGCCATCGCCTCCAGCGCCGGTAACCCGAACCCCTCCTCGAGCGACACGATACTCACCCCCAACGCTCCGCGATACCACGAAGCGAGTTCGTCATCGCTGAGGGTTTCAAGAAATACGACACTGCGCGCAACGCCGAGTCGATGGAGTTTTGCGTTCAAGGGCGGAGTTGGCTTTCCGGTCAGCACGAGCTTGACATGGTCAACCCGCCCGG
>CAZNSB010000389.1:0-1133 GCA_964575155.1 uncultured Planctomycetaceae bacterium
CACGACCGGACACTTCTACTTTGGCAACACCGGACATTTCTACTTTGGTATGACACGCCTTAACCTGGGGGAAGGGGAAACGCGGGAGGATCGGCCGCTTCACGCTGCCCGCCGAGAAGCGACCTATCGTACAACGACCACCAGCAGGGAGGCGCCGAAGGCCGGGGCGGCCGGCAACGGGGCGATCCGAAATGTCGCGTGGGTGGTCTTCATCGGCGCTACCCCTATTACGATACGCCAACGCCGGCCTCCTGTCAAGCGCCTACCAGGGATTCAGGGCGACGATCCGGCAGCGGTCCCGGACGGGCTCGGGGAGGGCCTCGGCCAGGGCCCGGGCCCGTGGCCCGTCGTCGGCGAGGACGAACAGCCCGCTCCCGCTGCCGGTCATGTGCACCTGGCGCCCCGTCGCCGAGGCCAGTGTCTTCGCCTCCGCCGCCAGCGGGGGGCAGAGCCGTTCGGCCGGCGCCCGGAGGTCGTTGAACAGCCGCCACTGCGACGGCGGGGCGGCGAAATCGTCGGCCTCGACGGCCGGGGGCGGTTCGGCTTCCGCCGCGACGGCGTCGCGCGACGCGTACACTGCGGCGGTCAGGCAGGTCACCGGCGGGAGATACAAAACCGCGTGGAAGGGATGCACCTCCGCCGGCCGGACACGCTCGCCCCGCCCGCCAATCCTGACGGCAGGGCCGTTCAGAAACAGCGGGACGTCCGAGCCCAGCTCGGCGGCCCTTTCGGCGATCGCCGCCCGGGAAAGGCCCAGCTCCCACAGCCGATTCAGGCCCAGCAGCGTGGCGGCGGCGTCGCTGCTTCCCCCGCCCAGGCCCGCGGCGGGCGGGATCCGCTTGGTCAGCACGATGTCGGCGCCGCGCGAGGGGCCCCGGCCGGAGAGGCACTCGGCCGCCCGCAAGACGAGGTTCTCCTCCGGCGGGCCACAGTCCAGGCCCGCGCACTCCAGGCGCAGGCGGCCGCCGGGGCGCCGGCGAAGGAGTATCTCGTCGTACAGGGTCACCTTGGCGGCGACGGAGACGATCTCGTGGAACCCGTCCTCCCGCCGCCGCCCCACGCGCAGCGTCAGGTTCAACTTCCCCGGCGCCCGCCAGAGCATCGCCCCGTCCGGGCGCAGCTCGGTCATGGCC
>CAZNSB010000389.1:1143-5284 GCA_964575155.1 uncultured Planctomycetaceae bacterium
ATGGCCCCGGGCAGGCAATACGGGTTGTCCGCCGACCCCGCCGACAATGGCGATCTCCACCAGGAACAGCTTGAACAGGTTCCATCGACGGCCCGGCGGGGCCGGGGGCGGCAAGAACGGGTGCCGCTGCGGGCTTTCCCGCGGGCGCGTGTGGCGCGTGGATCGGCGCCGGTCGCGGCCCTACCGGGTCAACTGGCTCCTGGGCTTGCCGTCCTCGTCCTCTTCCTCGCCGCCACTGCCCCAGAGGGTGCAGGCCAGGAGATACGCCCCGGCCCCGGCCAAGGCAAGAAGGACGAACCCGACCTCCATCGCCAGCAGCGTGGCGCCGACCGTGGCGACCACGCTGGCGAAGCCGTTCACCGCCCAGCACCAGGGAACCAGCGCCGGGGTCTGGCGCCCAAGGAGGCGGAGGGCGGTGGGGAACATATGGCCCATGGCCAGGGCGAGGGGGGCCAGGGAGACGACGGTCAGCGCCACCCGCCCGCCCAACGGCCAGCCGTGCGTCACCGCCAGGACGTACTTCAAGGCCAGCACGTACAGTATCGTCAGCCCCGCCGCGGTCAGCCCGGCCCTTCGGATGACCGCCTGCGGGGGCAGCTTCCAGCGCTGGCTCAGGCGGCTGCCTATCCCGGCAAAGACCAGGAACACGCCGATCACGACCGCCGCCGAGTAGATCGGGTGGGCCAGGTACAGCGTCAGCCGCTGGAGGAACATCATCTCCAGGAACATGAAGCCCACCCCGATGAGCAGGAAGTAGGCAAAGGCCCGCATCTTGCCTGCGGCGGCGCGGAGGACCCTGGCCCGCCCGGCCAGGGGCAGCAGGATGAGGACCCCCGCGACGGGCACGGACTGGGCCAGCGCCGCCAGCAGCAGGACGTAGCCGATTTCGAGGTATCCCCGCCCGAGGTTGCCGAGCTCCTGGAAGAGGGTTCGGACGGCCTTGAAGCGGAAGAAGTGGAAGAAGTAAGGCCGGTCGTCGGTGGTCGCCCGCACGTCGAACATGTAGTCGTCCAGGAAGGAATCCCGGCCCGGGCCGAGGATGTCGTCGGCGCACAGGACGTAGTACTCGTCCTCGGGGGCGTGGAACTTCTCGAGTTCCTCGGGCTTCAGCCCGGACATGAAGCTCACGTCGAAGCTGCGCTCCTTGCAGAAATCGATCACGGCGTAGAACTGCTTCTCGGTGACGGCGGAGTTGGCGATGAGCACGGAGACCGCGTCGTAGTTCCGGATCAGGACGATGTGCTTGCGCGGCGTCTGCTCCTTCCTGGGGATGCGGGCCCTGTCGTCACGCGAGCGGAGGGCGAGGTAGGCGATGTCCAGCAGGCGGAACTCGTCCCGCGGCGGAACCAGCGCCTGGCTGGTCACGCAGATCATCCCGTCCGGCGTCAGCCGCGAAAGCATCCCCTCGAACGCCTCCACGGTGAACAGGTACGACTCCCTCCCGGCCTGGACGCCGGCGCCGGCCGAAAGCGAAAGGTCCGCCAGGGGCACCTGGATGAGGCTGAATTTCTCGTTCGTGCCGGCCAGGTATCCCCGCCCCTCGCGGTGGAGCACGTGAACCGCCTTGCCGTCGTACACCTTCCCGCCCCGATCGCTCAGCGGGCCCCGCATCAGCTCGATCACCTGCCGGTTCATCTCCAGGCCCACCACCCGCGGGCTCTCGTGATGCCGCGCCAGCCCGATCTGGTCGCCCCCCCCGGCGCCGAGGATGAGCACGATGGGCTTCGTGAGCAGGCAGTACGGCAGGGCCGAGGTCGTCCAGTCCATGAACGCGTAATCTTTCCCCGCCCCGGAGGTCCGGTAGACGGTGCTGGCCTGGTCGCCGTCGGTGATGATCAGGGCCGCAGCGGGCACCGGGTGGGGACAGGCGACGCTCAGGCCGGGGGGGACGGCGTGGATGGCGGGCCCGGCGACGACGTCAATGCGTCCCAGGGGCCCTTCGGCCCGGGCGAGGACCTCGGTGCCGGGCATGCGGCGGGCATTGGCCAGGGCCTTGTACTGGCTGACGGCGGGTGCCCACGGCAGCAGCCACTGCCCGGCGACACAGGCGCCGGCGAGAAGGAGGATGAAGACCCAGGCGAGGACGCGCCTCCACGGCGCCACCGCCAACGCCGCCAGAAAGGCCACGCCCGACAGGCCCGCCATCGCCTGCGACAGCGGCAGGAATTGCAGCAGCACGATCGCCCCCACCGCGCCGGCCCCCGAGCCGATCAGGTTCGCCGCGTAGTGCCCGCTGATGCGATCGGGGTCGTCCATCAGGGCCACCCCCACGGCCAGCCCCGCCAGCAGCAGCGGGACGAGGAAGATCATCTCCACGGCGAGGAGGTAGCCCAACTGGAGATGAAGCAGGTCCCAGGTGAGGAACTGCACGTTGAGGGGGACGCGGTCGGCGGCGCGGACGGCGGCGGGCACGGCCAGGGCCAGCAGCCCCGCCGCGGCGCACAGCGTGCCCCGGCGCCGGGCGGCGAGGGCCCGGCGGAAAAGCGTCAGCAGCGTCCCGCTGGCGCCAAAGCCCAGCAGCGCCGTGGCGATGACCAGATACGAGAAGTGATGCCAGAAGCGCAGCGACAGCGCCCGCATCAGCATCAGCTCCAGGGCAATCGTGACGGCCGAGACCAACGCGACGGCAAGGCGGGTGCGGAACTTCGGCATGGCCTGCCTCTCCCTATTCGGACTTCCGCAGGAGGGGGACGAAACGCACCGGCATGAGCGAGCGGGTGCGGATGCCGCCGTCGGCACGCTTTTCCACCAGCATCAGCGTCTGAACGGCAAACGGGCCCCCCACCGGGATGACCATCCGCCCCCCCGCCTTGAGCTGCTTCGTCAGCGGCGGCGGAATCTGACGGGCCGCGCACGTCACGATGATCGCGTCGTACGGGCCCTTCTCCTTCCACCCCCACCACCCGTCCGCCCACCTCGCCGCCACCACCGAGTACCCCAGCCGCTTCAGCCGATCCCGCGCCGACTCCGCCAGCGGCTCGACGATCTCCAAGGTGTACACCTGCGGCGTGAGGTGCGCCAGCACCGCCGCCTGGTACCCGCTGCCCGTGCCGATCTCCAGCACCCGCGATTCCCTGGTCAGCCCGAGCAGTCGGGTCATTTCGGCGACGATGTACGGCTGTGATATGGTCTGCCCGTGGCCGATGGGCAGGGGGGTGTCGGCATAGGCCCGGCGGGCGAGGTCCTTGGGGACGAACTGGTGGCGGGGCACGGCCCGCATGACGTTCAGCACCCTCTCGTCCTTGAGCCCGTACCCGGCGATGACCCGGGCCATGGCGTCTCGTTCGGCCTGTCGGGCCTTAAAGCGAGGGACCGTCCAGCGGGGCGCGGTCGTCGTGGTCGGCGCCGAGGCGGTGGCCGGACGCGACCCGGCGGCGCCCTCGGCCGGAGGAGGGCCCGTCGCCAGCAGGTGCCGGGGCGGGTCGCCCGACCGCCGCACGTAGTACACCAGGTATGCCGCCGTCCCCAGCAGGGCCAGGATCAGCAGCACGCGAGTGGCTGCCTTCCCCGCCGCCTTCACCGAACCGTCGCGTCTTCGCCGTCGCATGACGCCCTGGTATAACACAAGGGCCCGCGGCGGGCCAGATGTCGCGTGCAAGTGAAAGGAATTATTCGCCGCCGCCCGCCCCACGGCGGCGGCGATGCCGGCCGCCAGCCCCGACAGGTGCGCCGCGCCGACCACGGTCGCGCCCCCAGGCAGGGACGTGGGCAAGAGCGACCGTCCCGTGGCCGCCTCGAAGAGGAACCGCCCCCCCAGCAGGGCCAGCACGCACACCCAGGCGGGCGGGCGGCCGGCAGGGCAGGCCTGGACCCCTACGGCGATACAGCACGAGGCGGCGGCCCTCCGGCGAGACAAGATGCGGCTCCTCTGTGGGCATGAGGTCCGGCCCCTCAAGGGGAGCGAGCCGTACATCTACCTCGGCGAGTACCCGGCGCTCCAGGTGCCGGTGGTCTGCCCCAAGTGCGGGCACCAATTCCCTCTGGAGTGAGAGATGCTAATCCTGCCTGTCCCAAACTACGCTGACATGCGTGCCCATACCGAAGAATCCCCCGACACGCGCAATTCCGTAACGTTCGCCTCCGTATTTGTCTCGCACTTTGATCCTGTAGATGGACTGCCCCGTGCTGCGCGGGAGTCGAA
>CAZNSB010000390.1:0-5283 GCA_964575155.1 uncultured Planctomycetaceae bacterium
GCAGTACCAGACCGAGCCGAAGGGAAACCTGCTGGTGTACGCGGCGTGGAACTACCAGGGGTTCTTCTTCGGCTATCACGTGACCCAGCCCGCCCACCAGTTCTGCTTCCCCGCCCAGCTCAGGCGCGACGAGGGCCTGCTGACCCACGCCAGGCCGCGGGGGACCTATGGCACGTGGGCGTACGGGTGGGCGTACAAGGGGGATTACCTCCGGCTTCTGTACGACACGCTGGACGCCCGCAGCAAGCTGCGGGGCGAGCGGTACCTTCAGGAGTTCGTCATCCTGCCGCGGGGGTCCGTCGCCAACCCGGGCATCCCGGGGATGGAGCGGATCATCGATTCGCAGCGCTACGCCACGCAGATGGTGGGGCAGTGGCACGGGAACAAGGCCCGCTGCCGGATCTTCCCCGCCCAGCCCGGGCCGGAGGAAGGCCCCGACGGCACCGGGCCGTACCGCGTCTGCAAGTTCGGCAGGGGCGGGTACGTCGTCGAGGTCTTCCTGCCGCGGTCCCTGTTCAACGTGCCCGTCTTCTGCCCGGGGTGGTACATCGGCTTTGAGTGCTTCGTGGGCATCGGCGCGCAGACGCGGCGGGGCCACGGGCAGATCTGGGCCAACCCCCGCGGCGGGCGCGAGTACGGCGGCGGGATCGAGCGGAACGACTACCCGGGCCTGTGGGGCGACCTGCTGCTGCTGGGCACCGACCCGCGCCTGGCGGTGCAGGCCGCCGACGGGCGGGGCGCCCTGGCCAGGGCGATCGTCCCGGGGCGGTCCTACCTCCTGACCGTCATCGACCCCGACCGCAACATCCACCTGACCGCCGCCGACCACGTGGTCGTCAGCGCCGAGGCGGTCGGCGCCCCGGGCGCCGCGCCCGCCCCTGGAGGCGACGCGGAGGTCTTCATCCTCAAGGAGACAGGCAGGAACACCAGCGTCTTCCGCGGGTACGTGGACACGCAGCCCGGCACCGGGCGGAGGGTCCAGGGCGTCCTGGAGCTGATGCCCGCCCAGGAGGTCCGCCTGGGCTACGTGGACCTGGCCAACGCCGCCGGGGCTCGGAACGTCATCTACCACCTCCGGCTTCCCGTCCTCGCCGCGCTGGGCCGGCCCATCGCGCGGGCCCGGTAGGAGCCCGCCGGCCTGCGGGGCAACGACTTGGGCACGGGCTTGCGCGGGGTGGAAAAGCCTCGGCCTGAGGCGGCCGGGGGCGGGTTCATAGGGCATCGAGGAGATGGCACAGGACGCGGCGACAACGGCGGGGTCGGGGCGGGGCAACTGGCGCCGCAAGTGGAGGCGGGCGCCCGCGGCGAAGCGCCGCCAGGCGGCCGGAACGCTGGGGGACATCTTCGCCGCGCGGAAGGCCCGCGGCGGGCCCGTCCTCGTCCTGCTGGTGGTCCTCGCCGGAGGGCTGCACGCCGGGCTGCTGCCGCTGGTGGAGACCGGGCAGCCGAGGGACATCGTTCGCCTGACCGGGCGGGACAGCTACCTGCGGAAGGTCGTCCAGACCGAGCGGGCCAAGCACGTGGCCAGGGGCCTGACCGGCCGGATCACCATGCCGCCCCCGCCGCCGGTGCCCGAGTCGGTCGTCAACACCACCCTGGCCGCCGAGATCACCACCGACATCGAGCGGGTCATCGGCGCGGCGATGGACGTGAAGGTCACCTCGGAACTGGCCAGGGAGGTCACGGGGAGCCTGCGGGAGGAGCTGGCCGCCGCCGCCAGGAGCATCGCCGACGGGAAGCTCACCGCTAAGCAGATCCGCGACCTCCAGGAGGATTTCCGGCGGCGGGCCCACCGCCGGACGGTGACGGCGCTGCGGAAGTATCGCGAGAGGACCCAGGTCGCCCGCGCCAAGATGTCCGTCAAGGAGTGGTACGAGCAGAAGGTCTCCAAGACGCTGAGAGGCCGACTGGACTTCGAGCTGTTCAAGGCCGGGCACGCCGCCTGGGGACGCTACGGCGGGGCGGCGTGGGGCTTCCTGGACGAGCGCGCGTACGCGGAGAAGCTCGATCGGCTGCGAGAGCTGGCCCGGGGCGAGCATTACGGGCCGCACTCCGGCGTCGCCGGCCGGCCCACCCAGCACAACCGGCGGCTGCTGCCCGACTGGCCCAAGCCGACCGGCGCCCAGGCCCGGGGCCTGCTGACCGTCCTGCGGACGATCCACGAGCGCCCGGCGAGGGGCTGGACGCCCGCCTGGGACGAGGCGGTCGCCACCTACATCGACGACTGCCACCCCCACCGCCGGCGGGAGATGGCCGAAAACCACGTCAAGGAGCTGGCGGCGTTGTGGACGACCTTCTTCAACCAGGCCCGGCAGTTCCTCGCCCTGACCGAGAGCGGCGCCGACGAGGGTCGGCTGGCGGGCGCGCAGAAGGCCTGGCTGGCGACGGCGGCGGCCCTTCGCGACCGCGCAGCCAGGCTGTGCGTCTCCCAGCCCAAACGCGACCAGCTTCGCGCCCTCAACCAGGCCCTCCGCAGCCGCGTCCTCCGCGGACCGCATCGGGACAAAGCCTACAACCGCCTCGTGGACGCCCTGGTGGGGGCGCTGGCCCCGGCCGTTCGTGACATGGCCGAGAACGAGTTCGGCGAGGGGATCATCATCCGCAAGAAGGGCGTCGACACCGTCGCCAGCGAGTTCGCCGGCGAAATCCTCGAGCTGCTCCGCCGCGACGTGCAGAAGGCCTTCCCAAAGCCTCGCTTCGATGATCGCGTCTTCGATGCCGGGTTGAGGAACCCCTACCGCAGCGAAGTGGACGGCAAGCCGCGGGCCCCCACGCCCGCAGAGGTCGCCCGGGACGAAGCGGCCCTGTCCCGGATCGTGGGCGGCTGGGCGGAGCCGGACCGGGCCTACGTGCCCGAGCGGACGGAGGTCCTCGCCGGGCAGTTCCACCGGGCGGTGGGCCGCGTCATCCGGGCGGTGCTGGGGAAGATCATTGCCCAGGGCCGGCTGGCGGGGCGGTCGTACGGGTGCCCGCCCAGCCTCTGCTTCTACCACGGCATCGACTCGGTGGACTACACGGACGAGGTGGCCCAGCGGCTTGACGCCCGGGCGCGGGCGCTGGCGGGGCGGGGGCAGGACCTGGCGCGCCTGACGGAGGAGGGCATTCCGGACGCCTCGGCGCCGATGATCGCGCTGATGCTGGGGGCCGCCGGCGGGCACGGGGCGTCGCTGGAGCCGGTGCTGACGGCCATGGTTCCCGGCCACCTGGCCGGCGCCCCGCCGGCGGGGGCCCTGCGGCCGGGGCCGCCGAGGCTCCCGCCGCCGCCCCGCGGCTGGGGCCGACTCACCCAGCCGGAGGTCCTGCCCCACTTCAAGACCTATCGCTGCGAGGGCATCCCCTTCCTGGCGAACCTCCCCCGGCTGGACGGTCGGCTGACGGACTGGGGGAAGATCCGTCCGCTTGTGACGCAGCGGGTCCTGGGGCAGGGCGGCCCCGACGAGGCGATCCTGCTTTACGCCGCCTGGAACTACCAGGGATTCTTCTTCGGCTACCACGTCACCCAGCCGGCGGCCAAGTGGGGGTATCCGACGGGGTGGTACCAGTACAAGGAGCGGGCGGGGGTGATCCCCCAGTGGGC
This sequence comes from uncultured Planctomycetaceae bacterium, assembly GCA_964575155.1. GTDB lineage: Bacteria > Planctomycetota > Phycisphaerae > SM23-33 > SM23-33 > CAZNSB01. The sequence goes on from CAZNSB010000390.1 coordinate 3,578, forward strand.
GCCGGACTACCACTGGGCGTACCGGGGGGAGTTCCTGCGGCTGCTCTTCGACACGCTGGACGCCCGCGGGCGGTGGCGCGGCGAGCCGCACACCCAGGAGTTCGTCATCTTTCCCCGCGGCACGGAGATGCACCCGAGCATCCCGGGGATCGAGCGGATCATCAGCTCGGTCCGCGACGCAAGCCGGCGGGGCGTGGGCTCGTGGATGCCGTGCAGGACGCGGATCTTCCCCCCGCAGCCGGCCGCGGCCGAGGGCCCCGACGGCACCGGGCCCTTCCGCGTCACCCGGTTCACCGACGAGGGCTACACCACCGAGGTCTTCCTCCCGCGGAGCCTCTTCAACGTGCCGGTGTTCTGCCCGGGGTGGTACGTCGGGTTCGAGGTCATGGTGGGCACGCAGGTCCAGAGCCGGTATCACTGCGCCATGCACGGGCGGATCTGGGCCAACCCCAGGTGGCACGGGCACGGCGACCTCGGCGACAAGGACCACCCCGACGCGTGGGGCGACCTGCTGCTGCTGGGCACGGACCCGCACCTGGCCGTCCAGGCCGCCGGCGCCGGCGGGGAGGTCGCCCGCGGCATCGTGCCCGGGCACTCCTACCTGCTGACCGTCATCGACCCCGACCGGAACATCCACCTCACCGCCGCCGACACCGTCGTCGTCAGCGCCGAGGTGATCGGCGGCACAGGTTCAGAACCTGTGCCCGGTGGCACAGGTTTAAAACCTGTGCCCACCGACGCCCCCGGGCACGACATGGAGGTCTTCATCCTCAAGGAGACGCACAAGAACACCAGCGTGTTTCGCGGGTACGTCAACACCCAGCCCGGCACCGGCCGGAAGGTCCAGGCCGTCCTGGAGCTGCTTCCCGGCCAGCGGCTCCGGCTGGGGTACGTGGACCTGGCCGACGCCCGCGGGCAGCGGAACCTCATGTACCACCTCGAGCTGCCCGTCCTGGCCGGCGTGGCCACGCCGCTGGCCCGCGCCCCATGAGCCGATCCGGCAGGAGGGCGAACCGGCCGGCGCCGGGGCGGGTTGCGTGGGGCGGAGGATTCGTCGGCCTGCGGGGGGGCGTTGGGGGGTTCAAGTAGCATCGTCGAGGCCGCCGGGCATGGGCCGAGGTCGGGGCGGTTCGGCCGGCGGATGAAAGAGGTGAGGCAGTGAACCGGGCATCTTGTTGGACGATCCTGGCGGCGCTGACGCTGGCGCCGGCGGGGTGCCGGAGATCGGCGACGCCGGCGACGCAGGCGGCAGAGGAGACCTCCTCCCAGCCGGCCAAGGGCGAATCGGAGCCCGACATCCCGGTCGACGTGGACCGCGAGGCGCTGGTCTCGGAACTGCTCGTCAAGGACACCACCGTCGCCGACAGGCACAAGAGGGCAACCTACAAGGAGAGCCCGCACGTGCCCGCCGGGGCGGTCAGCGGCGTCTGCTACGTCCGGGCTGAAAAGGAAGTCTCCTTCCCCACCGACCTGCCCATCTGGCCGGGCGGCGAGAACGCCGTCCGGGACCCGGCCGAGGGCGAGGTCGCCTACTACGAGAAGCACCCCCCTCGGCGGGTGCACCCGCTGGGGAGATGGGACCGGCTCCGCCGGCGCTGCGGCGTCGGGCAGGCGGTGCTGATCTTCCGCGGCATCGCCACCGGCCGGCGGGGCGGGCTCAGCCGGCCCAGCTTCGTGATCGACCACGAGAGCGGGAACATCAAGGT
>CAZNSB010000391.1:0-5223 GCA_964575155.1 uncultured Planctomycetaceae bacterium
CACAGGTTGGTGTACGCCCGCACCCGGCTTACGACAGACGGCAGTGCCATTCGGGCCAGGAGCCTTTCCTCGCGCGCCCCGCCCGCCCCGACGTTTCGGCCGTTCCGATCACGCGGGAGTAGCCGCATTTCCTTCTGGCCACCGCCTCCCCAACGGATTACCATACTCCTATGTAACGCCGGCAGATATCCGTCGCCGGCGGCCGAAAGGGCCAAAAAAGGTTCCTGACCCCTTTTGTCCCGCCCTTTTGTCCCGATGAGATGGCCCGGCCGAGGCAATCCGCCCTGCCCGGAAGGCAGCGCCGGGTGCTGCGAGCGGTACCTGCCCACTGCCCCGACGCGAAGCCGGGCGCGCCTCTCACACGGAAAGGAGACGAGACCATGCGAGCGAGCCTGCTCCGATTCGGCGTCGCGGCGTTGGCGGTCTGCGCCGCGGTCATGATGATCAACGTCAACATGAGGGCTGGCGGCGGGCAGGAGGGCCCGGCCGCGCCGTCCGACGGCCCGGAGTCGCCCCAGGGCGAGGCCGAGGCCGACAAGCCCCCGACCGTCCGCGCGCACAACGTGGCCGACCTCATCTCCCTCAGCCGCGAATGTGCCTACGAGGGCAGCGTCCGGCTCGTCACCGAAGAATGGTACGAACCATCGGACCTCGGCATCTTCGAGCCTCCGGAGGGCCTGTTCCCCGCCCCGCCCCGCCGCCGCCGGGCCCATCCCCGGCTGATCGAAGGCGAGGATCTGTTCGAGGCGATCGCCGAAGTGCTTGGCGATGGGGCATGGGAGCAGGGAAGGGTGAAGCTGTTGGGACACCTTGTCGTGGCGACCCAGCCGCCCGCCGGGCACGAGAAGATCCAAAAGCTCCTTGACGCCCTTCGCAAGGAGCTTCTGGGCGTGCCGACCGTCACCGTGGAGGCTCGCTGGGTGCGGCTGACGGCGGAGCAGTTGGAGCAGGTGCAGGGCGCCCGGAAGGGCCAGCCCGGCCCGCCGCGCATCGGCCCGGAGGTCCTCAAGGCTGCGACCGAGGTCGCCCGCGGAGACATCTCCTGCCTGGACCGCCGGACGGTTCATCTCATCACCGGGCGGGGCGAGAGCATCATCAGCGACGCCGAGCCGGTCGTCAGCGAGTGCGTCTCGGCCCCCGACCCGGTTGTGACCCGGGTCCTTTGGGGCGCGGCCCTGGAGGTAACGCCCGTGCTGGCCGACGACGGGCGGTCGGCCACGGTCGGCCTGGCCAGCGTCGTCAGCCGGCGCCGCGGGATGCGCCAATCGAGCGTGCCCATGTCCGTCGCCGCCAGCCAGCCCGCCGCCGCCGCAGAGGTCAAGATCGACCATCCCGACTTCGAGGTGGACGGCTTCGCCACGACCGTGAGGCTGCCGCTCGGGCTACCCGTCCTCGTCGCCGGCGCCGCCGGCGGGAAGGACGCCGACAGCAAGGGCGTCCACCTGGTCCTCACCGTCACCGCCGACGCGCCGGCGAAGAAGCCCTAGCCGGCCCATGGAAGCACACGAACAGGATGATGTTCCCAATGGCATTAACATAGGCGAGCCGCGTCGGCTTCTCGGCAGCCCGAAGGGCTCGGATTCATCAGCCCCGGGCAACCTGCCTGCCACCGCCTGCGGCGGCCAGGCCGCAGGCAGGCGCCCGGGGAAGGCAGATCATGATCGGCCAAGCCCTGAAGGGGCGAGACAGCCGCGACTTGCGAGCGTTTTCTGCCGCCCATTCAGGGCTCGCCCATCTGCGAAACGCCCGCCCCCAGGCCGTTGGCCTGGGCTGGCGAATCTCAGCCCTTCGGGCTGCAAAGCCCTGTCTTGGTGCCATTGGGGACGGCTTCGGATTTGCGGCTGAACTTGCGGGGACGAGATGCGCAATGGCCCCTGCAGGCTAACAAGGCCTCGGCGTTTTTGGGCTTTTGCGGGGCTCCGTCCGCGCGTATCATATCTGCGGCATTCGATGAGACGGCACGCCCCCGGACAATCCGCCCGGCGCGGAACGCAGGGGTGGTCGCCGCGCGCCGTACTTGCTCATGGCCCCGGGGGGAAGGCCGGCTCCGGAAGGAAGCACAAAAACAGGATGATGTCGCCCGATATCAAAACAGGATGATGTCACCCGATATCAGATTGGAGTTGGGCATGATCCAGACGAGGGTTCCTAAGGAGGCCCCGCTTCGGGTGCGGGCGCCATCAGTGCAGCAACTGGTGCTTCTTGGAGCTATCGTCGCCCTTGGGAATGGCTGTGAGCGGGCGGCGCAGAACGCAGAGGACCCAGAGAACGATTTGGCCGAACGCTATGTGGGTGTTGTGCTGGCCAGAGATCGTGCGATCGAAGCACGTCAATACAAGGAGGCCGACCGACTGTGGAAGGAACTGAGGGCGCTTGCGCCGAGGCTGGCCAGCGCTGGAGACGAGCAGTTTGACCGCTTCATCACAACGTTTGAGGGCTTGCCAGCCGCGAGGCGCCGACGCTTCTATGACCAATGGCGGTGGCCTTTCAACAACCGGAGGGGATTGCAGTACTTGGCCGCGCGGCTTGAGGGGCAATCAGATCGAGAGAAGGTCCAAATTGCGGAGCTGCTTGCAGTACGACGCTTTTGGGCGGCTAAGAAGGCGATCACCAAGCTCTACGAAGCGGCCCGAGATGGCGGCGCGCTAGACGAGCAGAATGCACTAGCCCAGGCATTGGTGCGTCTTGGCGAGGCCCGCCCACTCCTGGACTTGGTCGAGCAGATCGAGACGAAGAAAGGAGGCCCGTCGCAGTGGGCAGCTCAGTTCCTGGATGGCTTGGATCGGCGTTGGATCCGAGTGTGTGTCGGACCGCTTGTTCGCCTATATCAGGGCACAGCTCGAGATCACCCCAGTCACGGGATCCAGGCTGCCCGGCTAGCGTCCGCCGTCAACCTAGGCCCAAACCCCTTCAGCACGGAAGCGAGAGCCGTGCGGCTCGTGGACGAGTGGTTGAAGACGGAAGCCGCTCGACAGGCCATCTTCGGCAGTTACGCTTCGCTGGGAGACTTGGCCAGGAAGCACGGCCAGTGGCACCGGGCCCTGCGGCATCTCGACAAAGCTCTGGCGTTCAAACCAAAGGACCGGGATGTCCGGTTGAACAGGGCGGTCTGCATGGGAATGCTGGGTGAGCGCCAGAAGGCAGTCGGGGTCGTCACTAGGCTGCTGGCCGAGGAGCCCGAGCACTGGCGTGCCTGGCGTGTGCGAGGCATGCTTAATCTCGAGCTAGAAAGATATGAACAGGCTGCAGCGGACATGAAGAAGGCGCTGGGTTTCAAGCAGAACGACGTGATCACGCTAAGATTGTTGCGTTCGGCATACTCCGGGATGGGAGCGCAAGAGAAAGCCAAAGAAGTCGAGCAGCGGCTCCGCCTGGCCACACAGAAATCCCAGGATTGAGGAAAGAATGGGGAGAAGCGCCAGTAACTGACGGAGAGTAGCGGATGACAGAGCCGTACGGTGAGGCAGTAGCGACCCGAGCCGGCCCCGAGCTATGGCTGGGCGTTCGGGGGCTCCGGGGACATCATACACAATTGGTCATGCACGGCTCGCGGCGCGGCGTTGGCGTAGCATATCAGCGGCATTCGATGAGATGGTGCGGCTTGGACAATGCGTCCGTCGCGGCGGCGAGCGAGCCCTGGCCGAGGCGGTGGGTCAGGTTCACCAGCGATACACCCGCCGGGTCAACTTCCGTGAGAACTGGCGCGGGTATCTTTGGCAGGGCCGGTTTGGCTCGTTCGTGCTGGACGAGCCGTACCTGGTGAAGGCCGCGGCCTACGTGGAGCGAAACCCGGTGCGGGCGGGTGTGGTCAGGCGTGCCGAGGCCTGGCCGTGGAGCAGCGCGGCGGCTCACGTGGGGGGACGTGGCGACGCGGTGGCCGAGGGGGCGTGGCTGGTGGAACGCACGGCCGGCTGGGTCTGCCGCTGGGGTGAGTGCCTGCGGGGAACTGAGGCCAACGAGACCGGTGGGCTGCTTCGGCGGCACGCCTCGAGCGGCCGACCGCTGGGAGACGAAGCGTTCGTGAAGAAGATCGGGACGCTCCTGGGCCGTGACCTCCTGCCCAAGAAGCCAGGCCGCAAGCGAAAGGAACGGAAATAGGTCGTGTGTCCCCCGATATCCCGATATCGGGTGTCATATGATTCAAATTCCATGAGCCCGGTGGGCGGGCAACTGGTTGCCCACCGTACCCGCTCAAGGCGCCGCCGTCGTGCGGCGATCCTGGTACATCTGCCAGAAGAGAATCCAGGGATCGAGCAGAATCTCCTCGCCCTGTTGGGCTTCAGGCTCTCTGATGCCAAAGACGAAGTGGCTGTGTTCATGGCTGCCGGTCAGCATGCCCGCGCCCTCGGCGTACCGCAGCCCGGCCGGGATGGGATCGTGCTCCTTCACGAGCAGGCGGATGATGTGATGGACCTGGAGCAACCAGACCGACCCGTCCGGCCACCTGTGCCAGCCTCGCCAACGGTTGTTGTTGTCGCCCCGGTCAATGTGACCGAACACCTCGTGGTCGTGGATCTCGACAGGCGCCCAGATGGGCGTGCCCGCCGGGTGATTGATGTCCAGCCCGCCGTGGGCCTCGGCGCCCCAGTACGGCCCCATCCAGCAGTCCAGCCCCTCGTAGCAGTCGTCGATGCGCAGCCCACCGGCCGACAGGGGGCACCACGGGTGCAGCAGGGCCGGGCAGATACGAACCGATGCATCCTGGATGGCGAACCGTGCCCGCTTCCGGGGGCGACAGGTGCCGTGGTTCTCCAGCAGGAACTCGAACAGGTCCTGGTTGCCGTCGAACCAGACGCGCGCGCCGAACAGCTCCCACGGCTGGTAGAAGCTGAGCTGGCTGCCGATCCAGCGGACCATCTGGACGGCGTGTCCGTCGATGCGAAGCTGGCAGCAGCACCGGCAGACCGTCCGGCCGCCATGGCGCGGCTTCTTGAGGTCCTCCAGGTTCGTCTCGTGGACGGTGGCCCAGCTCTTCTCGAGGACGATGCGGCGCGAGCTGCCGTCCGCCAGACGAAATACCAGTTCGTCACCGACATCCAGCTCGACCGCCGTCAGCGTTTCCCGTGCGGCCCTTTCAAGTATCACAATCGCTCCCTCAGTTGACTGTGGGACCAGCATACCGGGCCGCTGTGGCGGCACGCAAGCAGCAGGCAGGGCGGGCAGCTTGGTGTGGTCGGGTAGCCCCGGGTGATTGCTCACCCGGGGCCCCCACAGATCCGGACG
>CAZNSB010000392.1:0-5216 GCA_964575155.1 uncultured Planctomycetaceae bacterium
CTGCCTCCACTGCGGCGCCGAACGCGAGTTCCTCTTCCGCTGCGCCGCCCCGCCCGACCGCCAGCAGCCCCAGGGCCCCTGGCCGGAGCGCGTCAACCCCACCGCACGCCCCAGCCGAATCATCGACCTCGGGCAGTGGCTCAGCCTCTTCTACATGCTCGCCGAGTCCGCCTCCAAGACCGCGGACAAGCCCGTCGCGCGGAGGCTCACCTTCCAGGCCGCCCAGTGCCTCGACGAGGCCCTCAAGTTCTACGCCGAAGACGACGACCTACCCCCGGCCGGGGCCCTCTTCACCGACCGCACCCGCCAGGCCTTCGCCGATCACCCCGAGAAGTTCGCCCGCGAGAGGCTTCGCGACATGCGCGGCAAGCTGCCCGACCTGGGCGTGATGGCCCGCCGGCTGGCCCGCGACGCCGGCGCCGCCCCAAGGAAACGCTGGTGGCGGTTCTGGAAGAAGTGATCGGGCCGAAGCCCACGGAAGCCTTCCGCGGGCCTCAGCGCCCGGAATTTCTTTTTGTCGTGCAGGGGGAGGCTGCTATCCTGAGCGCTTCGGGCTGAAGCGGATTGCGTGATCCCCAGCGTAAGGAGTCTGAGATCATGGCGTACGTGATAACGGATGAGTGCACGGCCTGCGGGACGTGCGTGGACAGCTGCCCGTCGGAAGCGATCTTGGAGGGCGACCCCATCTACAAGATCGATCAGGACGCCTGCGTCGAATGCGGACAGTGCGTGGAGGCGTGCCCGGTCAGCGCCATCAAGGAAGAATGACTGCCCCGCCGCAGGCTTCGGGGCCGCCGGTCCGCCGTCGGCCCCTTCCGTGCGCAGCGGGGAAGCAGCCCACTGTAGCCAGGAGCCACCCATGAGACAATTCGTGCTGACCTGTTCGATGGGCAAGCGGCTGATCGGCAAGGCCCTCGCCGCGCACCCCGCCGTCCAGGGCGCCGTCAAGAACGCCACGCTGGTGATCGTCGCCGGCAGCACCAACGGGTACGTCGCCGAGGAGGTCCTCTCGGCGACGGGGCAGGCGGAGGGCTTCTCGCGGCAGGGCTTCCGCCGGGGTACGGTGGTCCCGCCGGGCTTTTCCCCGGCCGGCGTGAAGGGCAAGTTCCCCGGCGACGTGGTGCTGGTCAGGGGCGTCTGGGAGAAGCACAAGACGATCTTCGACGTGGCCGACGCCCTGGGCGCCGGCGACGTGGTCCTCAAGGGCGCCAACGCCGTGGACCTGGGCTCGGGCAGGGCGGCGGTGCTGATCGGGGATCCGCAGGGGGGCACGGCCGGCGCGATCGTCCGCGCGGTCGTGGGGCGACGGGTGAAGCTGATCGTCCCCGTCGGCGTGGAGAAGCGGGTCTGCCGGCCGGTGGCCGAACTGGCCGAACTGGCCAACGCCCCCGACGCCCAGGGCCCCGGCATGCTCCCCCTGCCCGGAGAGGTCTTCACCGAGCTGGACGCGGTCGCCCTGCTGACCGGCGCCCGGGCGACGCTGCTGGCCGCCGGCGGCGTCTACGGCGCCGAGGGCGCCGCCTGGATCGGGGTGAACGGCGAGGGCGAGCAGGTCGAGGCGGCGGCCGGGCTCATCGGCCAGCTCGCCGGCGAGGGCCCCTGCCGGCCGTGACCCCGGCGGGCTCGGACGCCCCGCAGGAATCTTTTTTCCAAAGCCGGGAACCCTTTCCGCAATCGGCAGTCCACATTGGTGGTAGAATGGTTTAGACATACGGATCAGAGCGGGCGGGCCGCCCGAAGCGGCGCTGGTCTGCGCGCGAAAGGTAACTCGGAGATGAAGGAAATGCGGAAGCTGCTCCTGGCGTCGCTGCTGGGCGTGGTGCTGGCCGCCGGGTCGGGGCAGGGGCAGCCCAAGCCCGGCGAAGGTGAATGGAAGAAGGTCCGCGAGGACGTGCACGTCTACAAGGCGAAGACTCGTCCGGCCCAGACCGCCACCACGCGCCCGGCGCGGCCAGCCAAGACGCTCGAGGGCGCCAGGAAGCTGCACTGGAAGGGGGACTACGCCGCGGCCGCCAAGGCCTACAGGGGGCTCGCCAAGGACCCCGCCGACGCGGTGCGGGCCAGCGTCGGGCTGGCCGAGTCGCTGGCGATGGTGGGCAAGTACGACGAGGCCCTGGGGGCGCTGCGGGCGGTCGGACAGCGGGGCAGGCTGGACGCCGACTGGCACATCCGGCAGGCCGAGGTGCTGGCGGCTGTCGGCAAGTACGCCGAGGCGCTGAAGTCTGCCCGCGACGCCTGCGCGCTGCGGGGTGACTGGGCGCCGGCGATCTTCTGCCTGGGGCAGGCCCTGGAGACGGTCGGGAAGAAAACCGAGGCCATCAAGGTCTACGAGTCGCTGGAGAAGGCCCTTCTCGTGGAAGGGTTCACCCGCGACGCCCGCAGCCTGACCGCCGCGGGAAAGGCCCTCGACCGGCACGCCATCCTGTCGGGGAAGAAGGCCTCCGAGCAGGCCCAGAACATCCTCCACAACTACTTTCAGGACGCCTACCAGAAGGTGGACAAGTCGTACTGGCCGGCCAACGTCGCGGCGGGGATGCTGCTGCTGGAGAAGTACAAGCGCCGCCAGGCCAGCCAGGAGTTCAAGCTCGCCCTCAAGATCAACAAGAACCTGCCCGACGCCTACGTCGGCCGGGGGGTGATCCTGCTGGGACGGTACCGCTTCGAGCAGGCCATCGCCGAGGCCGACAAGGCCCTGAAGATCAACCCGCGCCACGCCGACGCCCTGCTCGTGCGGGCGGCCACCTACATGATGTGGCGGAAGTTCGAGAAGGTCGCGCCCGAACTGGAGAAGATCTTCCGGTTCAACCCCAACCACCTCGAGGCCCTGGCCACGATGGCGGCCGTCCACGTCCGTAAGTTCCAGCCGGAGAAGGCCGAGCCGTTCATCCGGCGGATCGAGAAGGTCAACCCCAACTACGCCCGCGTGTACGAGACCATCGGCGACTGGCTGTCCGCCGGGCGGCAGTTCGACCTGGCCGAAGGCTACTACAAAAAGGCCATGAAAATGGCCCCCGAGCTGGCCGGACCCGTCACCGGGCTGGGCCGGCTGTACATGCAGACCGGGCGGGAGGAGCTCGCGCGGACGACCTTGGAGAAGGCCTTCGCCATCGACGACTACCGCGCCGACGTGCTGAACTACCTCAAGCTCCTGAGGGCGATGAAGAAGTTCTCCGTCAAGGAGACCGAGCACTTCATCCTCAAGGTCGACGGGAAGCACGACGAGGTGCTGCTGGACTGGCTGGCGGACGCGGCGGAGAAGATCCACGTCGACGTGACCCGGGACTTCGAGTACACGCCGAAGACGAAGACCCTTGTGGAGATGTTCCCCAACCACAACCAGTTCTCGGTGCGGATTTCCGGGCGGGGGTGGATCGGCACCGTCGGCGCGTGCACCGGGCGGGTCATCGCCATGCCCGCCCCCGACCCGCTCCGCGGGGGGTTCGGGCAGTTCAACTGGGCCGTCGTCCTCCGCCACGAGTACACGCACACGGTGACGCTGGCAGCGACCCGGAACCGCATTCCCCACTGGTTCACCGAGGCCTGCGCCGTGTGGGAGCAGCCCGACCGGCGGAACTTCCAGGCCGTCGCCCTCCTCGTCAACGCCGTCCGCAGGAACAAGCTGTACCCCGTCAAGGAGCTCAGTTGGGGCTTCATCCGCCCCGACCGCACCCGCGGGCGGGGGGCGCGATCGCTGGCCTACGCCCAGAGCGAGTGGATCTTCGAGTACATCGACGAGAAGAACGGCCGCCAGGCCATTCACAAGATGATCCGGTCCTTCCGCGAGGGGTGGACGCAGCAGCGCATCTTCAAGGAGGTCCTGGGCACCACCGAGGCCCGGTTCGACAAGGACTTCCGCGCCTGGGCCAAGAAGCAGATCCGAAGCTGGGGCTTCGACCCCGACCCGCCTCCCAAGCTCGCCGACGCCGCCAAGGCGGCCAAGGAAAAGCCCGAGTCCGCCGACGCCCAGGCGGCCCTGGCCGTGGCCCAGTACAACGCGCGCCGGCGCAAGCAGGCCGAGGACGCCGCCCGCAAGGCCCTCAAGATCGAGCCCCGGCACAAGCGGGCGCTGGCCGTGCTGGGGACCGTCCTGGCGGGCAAGAAGAAGTACGACGACGCCATCGAGACCGCCCTGATCCTGGAGAAGGTGGACCCGAAGTCGTGGCGGGCGGCGAAGATCCTCGCCCAGGCCTACGCCGGCAAGCGGCAGTGGACCAACGCCATCCCCGCCCTGGAGAAGTACAAGAAGCTGCTCCCGCTGGACCCCTACGGGCACAGGGAGCTGGCGAAGATCTGGACGCAACTAGGGCGGCACAGCGAGGCGCTGCCCAACCTCATCGAGATGCACCGGCGGACGATGAAGGACCCGAAGTACGCCCGTCAGGTGGCGGACATCTACCGGCTGGCCAACGAGCCTGGCAAGGCGCTGGAGTTCTACGAGCAGGTCATCCACATCAACCCCTACGACACCGGCGCGTACAAGTCGATGGCCGCCCTGTACCTGCGGACCAACGCCCACGACCGCGCCATCCGGGCCATGCGCTGCGCCTCGCTGCTGGAGCCAAAGAACGCAGAGACCTGGGCCCAACTGGCCATGGTCTACTTCCGCGCCGCCCGGGCCGAGAAAAACTCCGACAGGCTCTCCGACGCCCGCGCCGCCGTCGAGAAATCCCTCGAGATCGACCCGGAAGGCCAGGGCAAGGAAGTCCTCCAGATGATCGACCAGGCCGGGAAGCTGTAGTCGTCCTTCACAGTCGATGCTGCCGGTGCCGTGGCGGGGGCTGTTTCCCGCCATGCGGGTCAACATGGCGGCAGACAACGGCCGCCATGGCACCCCGCTCTGCTTGCAGCCAGGAAGGCGGACACTTCTGGTTTGCCAAGACCGGAGATTCCCAGTTTGGCATGACACTGCCCGACAGGCGGTTGCGTGAGGATGCCCGGGGGCTTACCTTACCGCCCGGCGGCGGCCCGCCGCCCTTCAGGAACAGGCCATGAGCGAGAACATGACGATAGCGGAGTTTCAGGGGTTCATCCGGGAGCACTATTACGCCCGTGACAGCCGGCGGGGGACGCCGGGGACGTTCCTGTGGTTCGTGGAGGAGGTGGGCGAGCTGGCCAGCGCCCTGGCCGGCGACGAGGGCCACGAAAAGGCCGAGGAGTTCGCCGACGTCTTCGCCTGGCTGTGCACGCTGGCGAACATCAACGACGTGGACCTGGCC
>CAZNSB010000393.1:0-5186 GCA_964575155.1 uncultured Planctomycetaceae bacterium
GTTTAACGTGGAGGGCGGGCTGTTTGGTTTCGGTGCCGGCTCCACGGCGGAGAGGGCGGCGGTTGCCGCCGAGGCCACGGCGAAGAACACGGGCAAGCTGGTCAAGCGGGGCGGCGTGCTGGTTTACAAATAGGAACCGCGCAAATGGCGATTGTCGTTCAGGAGAAGTTTCTGGGGCGAGAGGCCTCCGACACGGGCCAGGGCGCCGGCGCATTTGCCCTTACGGCAACAGAGGTGGGCTATATCGTTCGTGGGACGGACGACGAGAAGCTCGCCATTGAGGCAGTGAGGACTGCGGTCCCGACAACCTGGAACGGCCTGGAGAGAGGGGAGATCGACGCCGAGCAGATCGGCCCCATGGAATGGGTCGCCACGGTCCAGTACGATCCGCCGGGCGCGGAGATGGAGGAGGGCGACAGTTGCTACAGCTTTGACACCGGCGGGGGCACGCAGCATATCACGCAGGCCAAGGAGCACATCGCGGACTATGCGCCGGCGGGCAAGACGGCGACAAATCACAAGGGCGCCATCGGTGTGACGAGTGACGGGATCGAGGGATGCGACGTGACGGTCCCGGTGTACCGCTGGTCGGAAACTCACATCATTGCCGATGCCAAGGTGACTCAGGAATACCGGCTCCGCCTGCGCGACATGACGGGCAAGGTGAACAGTGCTCCCTGGCAGGGGCACGCGGCCGGAGAGGCCAAGTTTATGTCGGCCGTGGGCTCCAAGAGGAAGCGAAAGGGCGACTGGGAGATCGCGTTTAACTTCGCCGCCAGCAGGAACAAGACCGGCATGGCGCTGGGCGATATTACGGGGATCGACAAGAAGGGTTGGGAGTACCTTTGGGTTGAGTACGAGAGGGAGGACGATCAGGCCGCCAATCGCGTTGCCAAGCGGCCGATTGCCGTGCACGTGGAAAGGGTGTGCGACCTGGACGATTTCGGCAAACTGGAGCCCGACTGGACGGAGTACCCGCCGTGAGCAGGGTTGGCATGGTCCATGCCGGTATGCCGGTCGAGTTCCGGGCCGGAGAGCACAATGCCATTGCCGAGGCGGCGAACGCCTGGCGTGAAAGCCGGCACGGCGGCGGGGCGGGGCGGGTTCCCGATGGCCGCCGGCAGGGCGCCATTGTCCCTGTTCGGAACAACACCGGCGCCGACTGCGGGCGACTGGCCATTCTGGGGATTGACGCCCCGGTGTTTGCCCCCACGGACGTTGCTGCCTTCAAGAGGCAGGTTGCCGTCAAGGGCGACACGCCCGATGAGGACCTGCACGTGGGCCGTTTCGTGGTGCTCCAGGAGCCGCTGGCCAGCGGGAAGATCGGCAACGGTATGGTTGCCGGCGTTACGCCGGTTCGCGTGAACATCGTTGCCGAGGGGCTGGACCGCTTCGCGGACATTTGCGACCAGGTGAGCACCTATCTCACTTCGGGCGCCTCAGGCAGCGCGATGATCCTGTGCCGGGAGAAGCAGGGGCAGAGCCCGCCGACCACGGGCGAGCAGTGGGCTTACGTGCTGCTGGGCACGCCCAACTGGTTCAACAGCGACGGGGACGAATTCGAGGTCTGGCAACTCCAGGACATTGGCGGCGGCGTTCTCAGGCCGAGGTGGGATTTTGTGAGGATGCACTCCTAGCAGGAAAGGCGACGACATGAAGCGAATCAAGGCAATCATCCCCGCCGGCGATAAGGGATCGCCCGCGATGCCGGGTCACATTCGGCTCGTAGACGCCGACACCGGCGAGGATCTCTTGCCGCTCCGATCGGTCGATCTGCATTTCCCGTTTGACGCCGAGGTAGGGATTGTGAGCGCGACCGTGGAGCTGTTCATCTCTGAGATCGAGACTGTGCCGGCAGCGCAGATAGCAGAGACCTTCCCGCAGTGGAAGACGAGCCGCACGGTCGGCTTTCGGCAATGACCTGGCAGGGGCTACCCGCGACGGGAACGACCGACTGGGCGGACTGGGATTTTCGCGCGCAGTTTGCCAAGGCCGTCTACGAGCGCGGCGTGGCGTGCGGGGCCAGTGGCTACACGCTGCCGGCCCCGCAGTACACCTACGAGGATGGCTGGGATGCTCACGGGCTGATGGCGAACGCCCTGTCGATCCGCCATCTTCAGGGCGACGTGGAGGGGTTTGTCAGCCTGTTCCTCCGGCCGATTGACCACGCGGGGACCCCCGGCCCGCCGGAATACTACTGGCGGAGTCACTTCTGGAGCGACGCCGGCACGCCGGCGTCGGGGCGCCCACAAGAGGATATTGGCCTTGGGGCCTACCCGGGCCACCTGGACAAGATCGTTCTCGGCGGCCGCTACGCGGTCCTGAATCCGGCCTCGGGCGCATGGGCCGGCCATGATGGAGAGATCGCGACCTGCACGGGCTCCAATCCCTGGACATGGGGCTTTGAGACGCCGGCGGACGGCTACCTGATGGCGTGGCGGCACTGCGAGACGGGCAACGAGATATGGGAGTTTGAGGGCTACTACCGCCGGGACGCGGCCAGCTCCAACTGGCTGACGACCACGGCCATCGGCTGGACGCGCAAGCGGCCGCGGGAGATCGAGCGGATTACCGATGACGGCGAGAATGGGCAGAGGGCTCGCCTGAAGGGCAAGACCGGCAACCAGAATCCTTACCTCGGGCGATATCTGACCGTTGGGACGGCCCCGCCTGAGACGCCCTTTGTCGATGGTTACTACGGCGTGCAGGCCTCCGCAACGGGGGACTGGGCTGGCCAGGATGGCAAGCTCGCCAAGTGGAACGGCACGAGCTGGAGCTTCTACGCTCTGGCCAGCGGCACACAGATTTTGTTCAACAGCACCTACGAATCCTTGCCGGGCGCCGGCAAGGCCCGCCGCAACGCCCAGGCGTGGATGACAGAGAGCGGGGCCTGGCACCGCGTCGGGACGATCTACGAGCACAACGGCGCGGCATGGGTGAAGGCAGAAGACCAGGAGCCGGCGCCGGACCTGTTGACGCTCTGCGGCAAGGCCGAGCACGGGGATTACGTCGGGCCGTGGCTGTTCAACGAGCTTCAGGCGGCCCTCCAGCAGCTCTACATGATCGGCGCGGGGCCGGGATATTCGACTTGGGGAGGCTACTACGCATTCAAGCAGGCCCGTTCGGACGAAGGGCACGAAACGTGGGCGGCGGCCAAGACGCAGTGCATGGACAACTGGACCGGCGGAGCCGACCCCAGCGAGGGGGCCGAGGGCTGGGATAAGCTGCCGCCGAGATGCTACAACTGGGGCGTCAAGCCCCCGGCGGGCTACGCGGCGGCGATGGAGCGGGAGCACCGCAAGCACAAGGTCATGTTTGCTGCCGGCGACTCGGCCCGCAAGTGTGACGTGCGGTTCTACATCGTCGGGCAGGCGTGGGATTACACCTATGCCACGAACGTCTTTGACGCCATGAGCGACCCGATTGGCGACGAATCGGCTGTCAAGTGGCACGAGAAGACCGCGCAGAACTGCGCGGCCGAGTTCATCTCCGCCCTCTGGCAGGCCAGCAAGACGAACACCGCGCCGCAGCCGTGGTGTGCCGATCCGATCAGCGATCCGGCCCCGCCGGGCGACCCAACGACAACGCTTGGCTACGAGACGCAGAGCCACTTCGGTATCCGCGACCACAAGGTTACCGGCGGCTTCGTCTACCAGTAGCCAGCGCCCCTCCATGCAGCAGGCATCGGGTCGCAGGCGAAATCCCCTTATTTGAACCTACCTTCCCCCATTGAATACCCCATGGGCTCGTCTGCGGCCCGCCTGGAGGGGTTGGTGGGCTTTCTGGCGGCCCTCTCTTACCAAGCTCCCGCGAGCCGGCCTGTCATCAGCACGGCGAACGCAATCAGGGGGATCAGTACAAACCAGACGACGAGAACCTTGACGTAGAGCGATTGTTGGTGAAGTTCTTGCAGCATGGCACGCTGAAGGTCCCGCTCCGTCATTTCTGATGGCCCTGGCACCTGCGCGGCGGCGTGGCAGACGGGGCAGGTTTCGGCCTTGCCCGCCAGCGAGTCGGGGCTACTCATCGGCAGGCCGCACCGCGGGCAGTTGTAATACAGCATGGCTAAGACTCCTGATTGGGTTCCGGCGGCCATGGCAGGGCCGCCTCGATGTCTACATGATAGCCGCGATGAAGGTGCACGTATATCTCGGTGGTCCGCACGTCGGAATGTCCGAGCCACTGGGCGATTCGGTAGGGGCTGCATCCGGCCTCGGCCAGGCGGGAGGCGAACGTGTGGCGGAATAGATGCCAGCCGCGTCCGGTGGAGCGGCCGGGCAGGCGGTCGAACGCGGGGACTGCGGCCTTCACTCCCGCGAGGCAGCGGGTCCAAGAGGGAACAGAACGCGGCTGGTCAATGAGCCGGGACCCTCCCCGGTGGGTGCGTCGGGCGGGGAAGACCTGCGCGAGGTCACCCGAGATGTTGCGTTGGAAAGCGATGGCGGCGAGGGCGGCCTGGTTGAGGGGGATGCTGCGAGGGCGGCGGGACTTGCTTTCTGCCACACGGAGGATTCGCAGGGTAAGGTTGATGTCGCCCCAGCGGAGGCGCTGGAGCTCTCCGAGGCGAAGCCCCGTTGCCAGGGCCAGGCAGACCTCGGGCCAGACGCCACATTGCCGGGCGGCGGCGAGCGTGTCGCGAACCTCATCGGCCGAGAGGCAGTTGGGGATTCTGCAAGGGTCGGGCCTGATGATAATTCCGTCACAGGGATTACGGGACACTTGGTTTTGCGCGACAAGCCAACGGCAGAAGGTGCTGATGGCCGCGAGGTGATTTCGGGCGGTTTTATGGCAGGCTCCCGAGCGGACTAGGCGGGCCAGGTATTGCTCGACTCGGCCGGGGGTAATATCTGCCGCGCTGACAACCCCTTCTTGCCAACACAACTTAGAAATCACGGATACGCTTCGGCGGATACATTGCTGACTGCATCGCAGCCAGGCGGCGCGGGCGTAGTCAAAGAGCAGCGAGGCTGCGGCCTCGCCGGTTGCGGCCCCGGCATGGCTGAGCGGCCCTTTCATTTACACACCCCGGTCAAGGAAAAAATCGCCCGACCGCCTTTTTTTTTCTGTCCACCGGCGGGCGACACAACCGATGGGCACAACCGGGCTTGCCGCCCCGCACAGAAACGGTCGCCGAATGGAGATGAGGGGACTCGAACCCCTTTTCTCCATTGGCTCCGAAAACCGCC
>CAZNSB010000394.1:0-5183 GCA_964575155.1 uncultured Planctomycetaceae bacterium
GGCCTCGACGAAGGCGTCGACGTCGAAGCGCCGCTTGGGGTCGGCGACGGCGAAGGCGACGACCTCGCCATCGGGCCTCTCGGCGAGGATGCCGGCGACGGTGAGGGCGAAGGCCCCGTTGGGTCCCCCGGCCAGCGGCACCAGCACGCGCCTGAACCGGCGGTTGCCGCCGCAGTCCTTCAGCACCACGACGTTGCAGGGGGCGCGTTCGATGACGGGATCGACCTTGCTTCCGAGCTTGAAGGCCCGCCCGCTGGGGCCCCCGGTCCAGCCCATGATGAGCATATCGACTTTCTTCTGGCGGACGGCGGCGACGATCCCGCGGGCGACGTTGCGGCAGTACCGCAGGGTGGTGGAGATGGGGAATTGCAGGCCCAGCGACAGCATGGCCTCGATGATGCCCTCCTTACCCTGGCGCATGTACTTGTCGGCGTCGGCCAGGGGGACCGGGTCGGGGACGGGCACCATGTGCAGCAGCTCCACGCGGGCCTCCGAGGCGGCGCACAGCTTGTAGGTGTTGCGGACCATTTCCAGGGCGTTGTCGGGATTGGCCAGGGCCACCATGACCCGGTAGCCCTCCCCGGGCGGGGCGGGGCGCTCCTCGAAGACGAGGATTTCGTCGGCGGTGGCGAGTGCCCTGCTGCGGGAGTAGAGCAGGTAGATGGCCGCGCCGGCGAGCACCCAGCAGGGGGCGACGATCCACGCCGTCAGCGACATGTGCACGATGTGGGCCGCCAGAACGGCCTGGCAGGCAATGGCAATCAGCGGCGGGAGGGGAAAAAGCGGCATCAGAAACCCGTACGACAGCTCGTCGCCCATGTTCAGCCGGACGCGAACCACGCACACGTTCACCAGCAGGAACAGAAACAGGAACATCATGCTGGCGGCGGCGGCGACGTCCTCGGTGGGAAGCAGCGCCACCGAAAACAGCAGCCCCCCGGTGAACAACAGCGCCACGTACGGCGTCTTGCGCTTGCGGGAGATCCTCGAGAAGACCCGTGGGAGCATGCGGTCGCGCCCCATCGCGTAGGACGCGCGCGTGGCGGAGTAGATGGTCGCGTTCAGCGCCGAGGTCGAGGAGAAGATCACTGCCAGCATGACGAGCAGGTGGCCGACGAAGGGGGTGGGCATGAGTCTGGCCACGGCCCGCCCGAACCCGGTGTTTGGGTACTGCCCGATCCACTCCCAGGGCGCGCCTTCGACGCTGCCGGCGCGGACGGCCACGACCGTGGCCACGGAGACGCCCACGTAGGTGATCGTGACGATGAAGACGGAGTACAGCATGGCCTTGGGGATGTTCCGCTTGGGCTCGATGGCCTCGTCGCCGGCCTGGGCGATGACCTCGAACCCCTCGAAGGCCACGTAAATGAACCCCATCGTCACCAGCAGCTTCGTCCAGCCATGGGGAAGGAAAGGCTTGAAGTTCTCAAGCCGCGAAGGATCGACGACGGCCACGGCGATGCCGACCGCGGCGATGGCGCCGACGAAGAGCATCTGCCCCAGCGTGCACATCGCCCCCGCCCTGCCTGTCTCGGAAGCCCCGCGATAGTTGATGTAGACAAACAGCGCGGCGACGGCGACGGCGAGAAGCCGCCTGGCCACGACCGTCGAGCCGCCCATCCACCCCAGCCAGCCGATCTGCTCGAAAAAGTGCAGCGTGTAGGTGGCGAAGACGACGGCATACAGGCTGCCGGCGACGGAGGAGGCGAACCATTCCATCCACCCGGCCAGGAAGCTGACTCCCCGGCCGAAGGCGACCCGGGCGAAGTTGTAGGCCCCCCCGGCGCGGGGGATGGCCGAAGAAAGCTCCGCGAAGCTCATCGCGGTGAACAGGGCGATGAGCCCGTTGAGTGCGAAGGTGAGCACGAGCCCTCCGGGTCCGGCCTGGTGTATGGTGTTTCCGATGCCGATGAACACGCCGGCGCCGATCATCATCCCCAGCCCCATCATGGTGATGTGGAACAGGGACAGATCCCGGGACAGCTCCGAAGACACCGGCGCCTTAGCCATCACCGCGCAGTTCCTTCTCGATCTGGCGGGCCGAGGCGAAGCCCTTCCTGGAAATCCGATCGATCCTCCGCCGGCTCCAGAAGACCAGATATGCCAAGAGGCCCAGCGCGCCGGCGACGACGATCCAGCCGACGATGGCGTCTGTGTCCATGACGGCGACCTATACCGCATCCGCCGCCCCCAGGCAAGGCCCGAGCGCGTGCAGCCGGCTCGTCCTGCCGGGCGCCGCCGCGGGGGCGAAGCCGCGCCGAGCCCCCTTCCCCGCTCGACTACATCCGCACGGGAACCCCCCTGGCGGCGAGGTATTCCTTCATCTGCCGGATCGTGAACTTCCCGTAGTGGGCGATGGACGCCACGAGCACGGCGTCGGCCCCGGCGACAATGGCCTGGTAGAGGTGCTCCAGCTCGCCGGCCCCGCCGGAGGCGATGACGGGAACGCTGACGGCCTGGGCGACGGCGCGGGTCATGGGGATGTCGTAGCCGGTCTGCACCCCGTCGGTGTCCATGCTGGTGGGCAGGATGGTGCCGGCGCCGAGGGCCTCGGCCCTAGCGGCCCACTCGATCGCGTCGATGCCGGCGGGCTCGGTCCCGCCGCGGACGACCACCTCGAACCCCGAGGGCATCTCGGCGTTCCGCCGCGTGTCGATCGCCACCGTGATCCTCTCGCTGCCGAACTTCTCCGCCGCCGAGGCGACCAGGGACGGGTCGCGTACGGCCGCGGAGTTCATGGAGACCCGGCTGACGCCGGCGTCGAGGAGGACCTGGGCGTCCTCGATGCTGCCGATCCCCCCGCCGACGGTCAGCGGGACGGTGCACGCCGAGAGGGTCCGCCGGACCGCCTCCAGGAAGGTCTTCCGCCCCTCCACCGTCGCGGTGATGTCCAGAAAGACCAGTTCGTCGGCGCCGGCGGCGGCGTAGGCCCCGGCGGCCTCGGCCGGGTCCCCCAGCTCCTTGATGTCCACGAAGTGGACGCCCTTGACCAGCCGGCCGTCCCGCGTGTCCAGGCACGGAATGATTCGCCGGTAATCCATGGACCTCTCCTCGCTCGCTTGACCGCGCCGGCGGGGCTCCTTGCCGGTCGCCTCCAGCCCGGGCCAGAATAGGACGTGCCCTCCCGCCTGTCAACTCCGGCGCCGGGCGGCGCCGGGGCATTACTAAACAAGATTTAGTAATGCGACGGCCCACAGTATTGCATTAGTCTCTTCTATAGAACGACTTACGCGAGATTCGCGCGCCCGCCATTGCTAAACGCGCTTCGGCGATTCTTCTCGTAACTCCTTGTCAGAAAAGGACCCCTCTCCGGGGGCCTTTAGTAATGCCTCCCGGCCGGGGAAAGTGCTCTCAAGTCCTTCTCGGACAAGCGGTTCACCCGATGACTTGTCAGCATCGCCGCCCGGCCGCCTATCGCGGCCGCCGAGGCCGGGCCTCCTCCCTATATGTAGTGCCGTCAATCGCGCGCTAGCGGGGGGAAAGAGTTCCCGGGCGCGGCAGGCCGTTGATTTTTCGCCCCTGCCATGCTCGTGAGATCGAGGTCCCGGAACCAGGGGCCTCGCCACGGCGCCGGGCAGGCGCCCCCCGTCCCGCCAATGAACGTGTCTCGGTGCATGATCATCCTTCCGGCTCCTTGTTCGCGAACCGGAACGAGAACAGGTCGGCGTCTTTCAATGAGAAACGCAGCCGGACCGGCTTGCCGGCCATTCCGCTGAGATCGCCGGCTTCGCCCCAGCGCACGAGGGCGTCCAAGCCGTCCCCGAACATCGGTTTCACGTCGTTCATGTTGAATCCATCGAGGGCGCGGCCATCCTCGTTTTGCACTTCGACCCGGGCCGAGCCGGCCGCCGAGGTCGCGACGTTCAGGCGCAGAGAGCATCCTTCGAACACCAGCGGCTTGGTGGTCATCTCGCCGCCGTCGAATCCGGCGTGGACCGAGACGAAACCCCAGGGCCGAATGGCCAGGCGCCGCAGACGGCCCGGCGTGCCGTCCTTCTGCATGTAGTGTTCGCTGATGAGGATGGACCATTCGTCTGGGGAGGTCCGGATGATGTGCCACACCGGGTAGTTGTTGCGCTGGGTCCAATTGCGTGGATCGAGCCCCGGCCGCACACAGGCCTCGCGATAGCGGGTCCAGTGCAGCCCGTCGCGGCTGGCCATGAAGAGGGCGTCGTTGACACCCGGCCAGGGATTGTCGGAGCACGAATTTCGCTCTTCCATAAACCGGTTCGGAAAACCCAGGTAGATATGCTCGGCCCTCGGACACGGCACCACCGCGTTGGTGTAAAGCTGCACGGTCTTGTCGCCGTCCTCGTATTCGAGCGGAACCGGCGCCGTCCAGTGAAGGAAGTCCTCGGAGGTGGACATCTGGATGCCTCGGATGCCCAATCCGTTCTCCACGGGCTTGTACGCCGGGTCAAAGTACCGCGTAAAGGATCGATAGCAGCCTGTACGATCGTCCCAGAACGCGGTATTGATCGTGTCGAAGGCACCGGACATCTTCACCGGTTCATCCTGCATGAGGCGCCAGCTTAGGCCGTCGGCTGAAGACATGACGAACAGATCCTGTCCGTCAGCTCCCCTGTCCTTCTGCCAGAAACTGTTCAGCCCTTTGTAGCGCTCATTTTCGTGACAGGCGGGGTTGGTGTCGCGAAAGACCGGCGGAACGCCCGGCCAGCCGCCGGTCGTGAGGATGTTGGTCTCATTTGATCCGTCGAATTCGCACAGGCCGAGCTTGGGACGGGTGAAGGACAGGCCTCCGTCCGTGC
Organism: uncultured Planctomycetaceae bacterium; assembly: GCA_964575155.1. Taxonomy (GTDB): domain Bacteria; phylum Planctomycetota; class Phycisphaerae; order SM23-33; family SM23-33; genus CAZNSB01. The sequence goes on from CAZNSB010000394.1 coordinate 4,770, forward strand.
TTTCAGCCACGGCCATGACCGTTGAATCTTTGGGATTCGGATTCTTCACATCCATATCCCGGATGGCAGCGCGGTAAAAGAGCCGGACTCGCCCGTTCTCCTCAACCACACTGGCACCGGCGAACGTCCTGTCCTCCCACGGAGCATCGGCCACAAAGACCACTTCGCGCCGTTCCGGGTGCCCGAGCTGCAGATGGACATTCTGCATGGACTCGATCAAGGCGCTGTCTACGAACAGTTCGCGGCGGGCTCCGATATTGATGGGCTCGTTACTGGACAATACTGATTCCTCGTTCGAAAGAATCTGGACTGACTGAAAGGTTGTTTCGCTCGACACCCGACACTCGACACTCTTATCTTTTCGTAACACTTCACCCGTCTGCAACGGATTCTACCGGTAGGGGCGGTAGTTCG
>CAZNSB010000395.1:0-5161 GCA_964575155.1 uncultured Planctomycetaceae bacterium
CGGCGCGATCGTACCGCTGGCGGAAGTCGGCGCTGCAATCGTCGAGTATCGTGCCCGGGGCGTCCGAGCCGTTGTCGACCACCTCGACGATCTCATGCAGACCGGCCGCCCGCGCGTCCGCGAGCGTCGCGTCATTGATCACCGGGCCGCCTCGAACCGCCAACGTCACCTTCTCCGTCGGCAGCCGCTCGATCAGCAAACGGTCGAAGCAGATCTCCCCGGCGTTGTCGGCCAGGTACAGGAGGCTGTCCGCCTGTGCGATGGCGCGGCGGAAAGGCGCCGTCTCGCCCACGAGGGGCTCGGAGAGCGTGCGGTCCACTGCCTGGCGAACATCCTCCTCCCTCAGTGCGCCGTTAACGCCCAGGTCGATGACATTGCCCGTGATCGCCAGCCGGAGCGCCGTCATGAGGGAATCGCGCGCGCCCGCCACCCTCGTCCGCAGCTCGGGCAGCAGCTCCATGGCCAGGCCGGTGAATCGGTCCTTGGCGTGAGCGTACGGGTCGTCGGTGCCCATCAGCTCCCGCAGGCGCCGGTGAATGGTTTGGGCCACGGCGGCCGGCGGCTGCCGCAGGTCCAGCTTGGCTACCATGGCCAGGACCTCTCTGAGAACTTGTTCATGCAGCGCCGGCTCGTCCGTGACGAACCGGGCCGCCTCCAACGCCTGGCGAACGAAGCAGGGGATGCAGTCGAGACAGGTCTTCATGCCGGGCTACACCCAATGTCCCTCGACGCTGGCGGATTCGGCCCTCTTCAATCCGCCCGCTCTGAACTGCTCGATTGCCTCAGCCACCGTCCCGGACGCGCCGGTGTACACCTTCACCCCCCCGGCGTGGAGGGCGGCGAAGGCCTTCGGCCCGACCTGCCCGGTGATCAGGGCGTCGACGCCGAGCGCCACGACGTTCTTGGCGGCCTGGATGCCGGCGCCCTGCGCGGCGTTGAGGTTCACGCGGTTGTCCACGGCCGAGACCTCGTCGGTCTCCGTGTTGGCCACGAGGAAATACTGGGCTCGGCCGAACCGCGGGTCAACGGCCGACGTCAATTCCGAACCTTGGGATGTCACCGCCAGTTTCATTCTTGCCGCCGCCCTCGATTCCTGTCGCCACGTTGCGAGTCTGCCTGCTCGCCCGGATGGCCGCCACCTGTCGAGCGATGCAAGAACGGTACCAGGACGGTCCCAGCACGGCCCGGCAGACAGAAGAGTTTATCAAACAGAGGGATATGAACGGATCGCAAGGCCCACCCGGGCGGACCGGATGGGAGAAGGGCCCGTACAACATTGCATCCTGCAATGTCATCGCCTCCGGCCTCGCCCGTCCGTCGCCGGCATCTCGATCTTCAGCCGGTTGATCTTGCGGTACAGGGTGCTGGTGTCGATGCCCAGGTCTCCGGCCGCCTTCTTGCGGCTGCCCTGATGCCGCCGCAGGGCCTCGGTCACCAGGTGCGTTTCCATGGCCTTGAGCGTTGTGGGTCCGGGCTCGCCCGGGCGGCGTGGACCGGCGGGGCGAAGCTCCGGCGGGAGCTGCCGCAGCTCGATCAGGCCCCCGCGGCAAAGAACGAACGCCTGCTCGATGATGTTCTCCAGCTCGCGGACATTGCCGGGATAATCATGCCCCATCAGCATACCGAGCACGTCATCCGACACGCCCGCGATGTCCTTGCCCTGAAGCCTGTTGAACTTGGCCACCAGGTGATCCACGAGCAGCGGGATGTCCTCCCGCCGCTGCCGCAGCGTCGGCAGGTTCAGGTGCACCACGCGGATGCGGTAGAACAGGTCCTCCCGGAACTTCCCGCCCCGCACGAGCCTGGCCAGGTTCTTGTTTGTGGCGGCCACGACGCGAACGTCCACGTCCGTGGGTTCAACCGAGCCCAGCGGCTCAACGCAGCGCTCCTGGAGCACTCGCAGCAGGCGCGCCTGCATGGCAGGCGAGACGTCGCCGACCTCGTCCAGGAAGATGGTGCCGCCGTCGGCGATGGCGAAGCGCCCCGGCTTGTCCCACTTGGCATCGGTGAAGGCCCCGGCCTTGTGGCCGAACAACTCCGATTCCAGCAGCGTATCCGGCAGCGCCGTGCAGTTCACCACGACGAAACGCTTCTCCTTTCGCGGCGAGAGGTTATGGATCGCTCGGGCAAACAGCTCCTTGCCCGTGCCGCTGGCACCCTCGATCAGCACCGTGCTGCTGCTCTCGGCCACCTGGGGCAACAGCTCGAACAACTGCGTCATTGCGGTGCTCCGGCCGACGATGTCCTCGAAGGTGTAGCGCGACTCCAGCTCCTTTTGCAGCTCCTCAACCTGACTGAGGTCCTGGAAGGTCTCGACGCCACCGATGATCGCACCGTCACCCCCCTTCAGAAGGGCCGTGGAGACGCGAATGGGGACCCGCCTGCCTCCCTCGCTGTGGATCCGCGCTGTCGCGTTCACCACCGGCTGGCCGCTGCCCAGCGTCCGCTTCAGCACGCACTCCTTCTCGCATATGTTGGCTCGAAGCACCTCGGAGCACGGCCGGCCGATCGCATCCTCCCGCCGCACGCCCGTGATCTTCTCGGCCGCTCGGTTGAACGCGGTGATCCGCCAATCGAGATCGACCGTAAACACCCCTTCATTGATCGAGTCCAGGATTGCGTCCTGACGGCCTGTGGGTCGGCTCATGTTCATGTCCACGTCCTCTATGGCACTATAGCGACTAATCATGCGGACTGCAATCCAAAAACGGCCCCGAAAATGCGAATCGCGCGATTAGGCGGTTGGGCATCGGTTGCCCTACGGCCCTAAGCCTTTTTGAATCAAGCGATTCCGTTTCCGACCCGCACGCACCGGCATCTGGCACGGGAGTTGAACTGCGTATGTCGATGAAGGTCGCGATTCCCCAGTGGAGAGGTCGGATCTCTCCGGTTCTTGACGTGGCCGGCAGCCTGCTTCTCGTGGATGTCGCCGATGGGCGGGAACTGCGGCGAGAGGACGGATCGCTGACGGCAAGCGACCCGCTCCAGCGGGCCAGGCAGGTCGCCCAGCTCGGACCCGAGGTGCTGATCTGCGGGGCCATCTCGCTGCCGCTCGAAGCGGCGCTGGCGTCCGCCGGCGTGCGGGTGATCCCCTTCACCTGCGGAAGGGTCGAGGAGGTGCTGGCGGCCTTCGTGAATGGGCGATTGACCGACGGCGCATTCCTGATGCCCGGGTGCTGCGGCTGGCGGCGGCGCTTCCGCGGGCGGGGCCTCCGCGGGCGGCGCCGACGCGGGCGGCCGTGGCCAGGAGCGTAGACAGGACGACAACTATGCCAGGACTCGACGGCACAGGGCCTCTCGGGCGGGGCCCCTTGACGGGGCGCGGCAGGGGCTTCTGCGTGGCGAAGCTCCCGGATGACTACTCCCCGGCGTCCCGGGGGGACCCGACAGACAGCCGACAACACACAGAACAGACGATCAGAGAATCTGGAGAGGAGGTGATCGCGATGCCAGCAGGCGATGGGACAGGACCGCTTGGATTTGGCCCGATGACCGGCCGGGCGGCAGGATACTGCGCGGGCTACCCGACCCCGGGGTTCATGAATCCGACCGGAGCAGCGGGCCCCTGGGGGCCGGGCTTCGTCCCGGGCTACGGCCCGGCGCCGTACGCCCAGGCCATGGGGCCTTACGGGTACGGTATGCCTTACGGCGGCGCCGCGTACGCGCCTTTCGGGAGGCGACCGTTCGGTGGGTTCGGCCGGGGCTTTGGCCGGGGCTTTGGCCGGGGCTTTGGCCGGGGCTTTGGTCGGGGCGGCGGTCGAGGCCGCCGGTGGTTCGGATGGTGAGCCAGAGGCGCGCTGAAACGTAGTAGCCCCTACAGTCGATTCTGTGGGTGGCATGGCGGGCGCTGTTTCCCGCCATGCGGGCTACCGGAACGGGCAGTATCGAAAGGGAAGTACTACCAGGTCGTCTGGGCGACAGGAAGGAGCTTCGACATGCCTCGCGGAGACGGAACAGGCCCGCCCGGAGGCGGGCGAGGTCGTGGGAGAGGACGAATGGGCGGACCGTTCGCCGCCGGGCCGGGCGGAAGCTGCGTCTGCCCGCAATGCGGCCACAAGGCCTCCCACGTCGCCGGGCAGCCCTGCAATCAAAAGGCCTGCCCGAAGTGCGGGACGAGAATGACCAGGGGATAACCGCTTTCTTGAAGGAGAAGCATTATGCCAGGTGGAGATGGAACAGGCCCGGCCGGTTTGGGCCCGATGACAGGACGCGCAGCGGGATACTGCGCGGGGTATCCGGTTCCCGGCTACATGAATCCCATTCCCGGGCGTGGATTCCGGGGACGGGGTGGCGGCGGCGGCTGGGGCCGGCGCAATTGGTACTACGCGACCGGCCTGCCCGGGTGGCAGCGTGCGGGCATGGGCTGGCCGGGGGGGGGCGGCGCCTGGCCGTACCCGGCCGCGCAGGCCGGGCCCTTTGCCCCGACCATGGCGCCCGAGCAGGAGCTGGACGCACTGAAAGGCCAGGCGGAGTACTTCGAGGACGCCCTGGAAGGCATCCGGAAGCGGATCGAGGAACTCCAGGCCAAGGCCTCTGAGAAGGCCGAGTAGGCCAGAGCGTATCGTCGCGCTGGAGGCCCCCTACGCCACCTGTGGCGTCTGGGGGCCCTCGACCGGGGCGGTGGGCGGGGCAGCCGCCGCCCCGGCGCGGCGATTAGCAGAAAGGGACTGCCATGAAGGTAGCCGTTACGACAACGGGGCCCTCCCTGGACGCCAGGGTGGACCCGCGATTCGGACGCTGTCCGTTCTTCCTCATCGTCGAGACGGACGATGCGAGCTTCGAGGCCGTCGAGAACGCCAACGTCTCCCTGGGCGGAGGCGCCGGGATCCAGTCGGCTCAACTGATGGCGGAAAGAGGCGTGCAGACTGTGCTGACGGGCAACTGTGGCCCGAATGCCTACCAGACGCTGTCGGCTGCGGGCATCGGCGTGATTGTGGGATGCGGCGGCACGGCCGCAGAGGTCGTGGAGCAGCTCAAGGCCGGCCAGTTCAGCGCCGCCGGGGAGCCCAATGTCGCCGGCAAGTTCGGCCTGGGCGCCGCGCCGAGTGCGTCCCAGGACCCGTCCATGCCCCCCCAGCAGCCGCCCGTCCCCGGCCGGGGAATGGGCATGGGACGAGGAATGGGTGGAGGCATGGGACGAGGCATGGGCCGGGGTATGGGC
>CAZNSB010000396.1:0-5136 GCA_964575155.1 uncultured Planctomycetaceae bacterium
GCGTGGACTTCCGCGGCGTCGGCGCCCCGTACGTCGGGCCGAAGCTCCACGAGGACCTCCCCGGCCGGAGCGTCGACATCTGGGGCATCCACCGGCGATGGGTCGACCACGGCACCGGGGGGTACTGGGACTACTGCGACTGGCCCCTGCGAGAGGCCACGCCCGCCGACGTGGAGAGCTGGCCCATGCCCTCCCCCGACGACTTCGACTATGACGGCGTCGCCGACCGCTGCCGGCGGCACGAGCCGTTCTGCATCCTCGCCGGCAGCGCGGGCGTCCCCGACGTCATCAACCAGACCTCCATGCTGCGGACCATGGAGCAGGTGCTGGTGGACCTGGCCACGGAAGAGCCGGCGGGCCTGCGGCTGATCGACCGCAGGCTCGACGTGCAGTACGAGGTCCTCCGCCGCACCCTGGCCGCCGGCGGCGAAGCCATCGACCTGCTCAGCCTCGGCGAGGACCTGGGCACGCAGATCGGCCCGCTGATCGGGCTGGAGCTGTTCCGCCGCGTCATCCGCCCCCGGCACCAGCGGTTCGTGGACCTGGGCAGGGAGTTCCACGTCCCCGTCATGGTCCACTCCTGCGGCTCCAGCAGTTGGGCCTTCGACGACTTCATCGAGATGGGCGTCGCCGTCGTCGACACCCTCCAGCCGGAGGCAAAGGACATGGCCCCGGCGTACCTGAAGCGGCGGTGGGGGGAGAAGCTGAGCTTCCACGGCTGCATTTCGACGGCGGGGCCGGTGGCCTGTGGCTCGGTGGAGGACGTGATCGCCGACGTCCGCGGGACGCTGGAGGTCATGATGCCCGGGGGCGGGTACGTCCTGGCGCCCACTCACGCGCTGCAATCCAACTCGCCCACCGAGAACGTCGTGGCCATGTATGAGGCCGCCCGGGAATACGGGAGGTATTGACCCAGAGTCACGCGCTCCCCTTTGGGTCGCGGCTAAACGTTTAGTCGCCGTATTCCGCCGTGACGACGCTGTGGATGCCCCCGCGGGTGTGGAACCGGCCGGTGACGGTCATCCGCCGAGGCCGGCAGGCGGCGAGAAGGTCCTCCAGGATGCGGTTGACCACGTCCTCGTAGAAGATGCCCTCGCTGCGGTAGCCCTGGAGGTAGAGCTTGAGGCTCTTCAGCTCGATGCACAGCTTCCCGGCGACGTACTCGATCTCGATCGTGCCGAAGTCGGGCTGGTGCGTCCTGGGGCAGAGGGAGGTGAACTCCGCCGCCACGTGCTGGATCACGTAGTCGCGCTCCGGGTGCGGGTTGTCAAACGTCTCTATTTCGGGCATGCCTCGGGGCCCTCAACCGCAGGCGCGGCCGCCACCTTATCCCCGATGGGGGGGGAACTCAAGGCAAAGCCCTGCCGGCCGGTCGCGCCCCCGCCGGCGGCCGCGGCACCGGCGAGGGCGCCGGCGAATGTGCTACAGCGGAAACGGGATCATGTCGAAAGATTCATCGTACGACGCGGGTGCCGCGGCCCGGATGCGCGGGTGCCAGGCTTTTTCGTGGCAATCGGCCACGGCGCCCGGATGCGCGGGCCCGCGGCAGGGCGCTGCCATGAAGCGGTCCTCGGCGTTTACGTTCCCGGAGCTGGTGATCGTGGCGGCGGCCGCCGGCGTGCTGGTCGCCGTCGTCTGCCCCACCCTCTCCCGCTGCCGCTCACTGACCCGCCGCGCCGGCTGTCAGAGGAACCTCACCCTGGCGCTGCACGGGCTGAGGCTGTACGCCGAGGACCACGGGGGGGCCTTCCCGACGTGCGGGTTCGGGGCGGGCACGAGGCGATTCGACGTCATCGGGTGGCGACTGACCCGCCGCGTGCGCGTGGCCCACAGCAACAGCCGCAACCTGTTTCTGGCCGTCCGGGTGGGGTTCGTCCGCCCGGGGATGCTGATCTGCCCGGCCACGGAGGACGTCCCGGCCAGCCCGGGCCCGCCCGCCCGGCCTTACCACGACTTCAACGTCGGCAGGGGCCCGGACTACCGCAACAAGCTCAGCTACAGCTACCACCTCCAGTTCCGCCGCCGCAGCCGCGCCGCCGAGGGGTACCCGCTCACCACCCGCTCGGACCCGTCCCTGGCCGTGCTGGCCGACCGCACGCCGTGCGTGAGGTATCCCGGGGCGGGCTACGGCAGCGGGACGATGGCCCGCTTCGTGGGCATCCCCGCGGGGGTGTCGGCCCGTCGCGCCAACAGCCGAAACCACGCCGGCGGGGGGCAGAACGTGGCCTTCCTGGACGGCCGGGTCCAGTGGGCTGTCGAACCCACCGTCGGGCCGAGCGGTGACAACATCTACACCGTATGGTCCGGCAGCGACCTCGCGGGCGGGCGCGTCGGCCTCCGCAGCATGCCCCGCGGGCCCACCGATTCCTTCCTCGTCCCGTAGGGCCGCGCCCGCACGCCCTCCCGCCGGGCCGGTCCGGGCTTCGTGCCCGCCGGGCGGGGCGGTACAATGCCCGGATGCGAGCGGTGGCGCTGATGCTGGCCCTGGCCGCTGCCGCGACGGCGGCGCCTGGGGCCGACGGGGCGGTCCGCGGCCTGTGCCGCACGGGCCGGAGCTGCTGGGCCGTCGGCGACGGCGGGCTCGTCCTCCGCAGCGAGGACGCCGGGGCGACCTGGCGGCGGTTGCCGTGCGCTCATCGGGCGGACTTCTCGGCCGCTTACTTCACCGACGAGAAGACCGGGTGCATCCTCGGCGGGCGGGGCATTCCGGGGCACCCGTTCGCACAGAGCGTCGGCGTGATCCTGAGGACGACGGACGGGGGGGAGAGCTTCCGTCTCGTGCCGGCGGAGGGATTGCCGGGCCTGTCCGGGGGGCGAATGGAGGGCGCTCGGGGGGTGGTGTTCGGCCGGGCGACGCGCAGGTGCCCAGGCGGCGCCTGGCTGACCGTTTCCGGCGGCCGGGCGTGGGTGCCCATCCGGTCCGCCTCCCGCGGCGCCGTCCTCGGCGGGGCGTTCCTGGACGGGTGGACGGGGTGCCTGGTCGGGCCCGACCATCGCATCCTGCTGCTCCGCGGGCTGACCTCCGAGCCCCAGGCCGAGTTCGCCTCCGAGGCCGCCCTGACCGCCGCCTGCTACGTGGGCCCGGAGACGTGCTGGGCGGTGGGGGAGAACGGCTCGGCGCTGGTCATCGAGCCGGCGCGGCGGCAGTGGCGGGAGGTGGGGTTGGCGCTGCCGGTGGGGACCCGCCGGCTGGCGGACCTGGAGGCGGTCTCGGCGGGGACCGGCGGCGTGTACGCCGCCGGCGGGCTGACGGGGAGGAGCTTCCACGCCCCCGCCGCCGGGCGGTCGCTGCGGGCGCTGCCGGCGCCGACGCCGGGGCCGGTGCATGCGCTTCTGGTCACCACCGACGGCCGGCTGCTCGCCGGCGGGGATGGCGGGCGGATCTGGCGAAGCGCCGCCGGCGGGGGGCCGGCCTCCAGGCCCGCCGGCGGGATGGGCTGGAAGCTCGTTCACGGCAGCGAGGCGGTGGACGTGCTGTTCATCGCCGCGCCCGGAGACGTGAGCATCCTTCCGGCGGCGGCCGCCCACGTCGCCGCCGGCGCGGACGTCGCCGTCGTCTACGCCGCCGTACCGGAAATCCGCCCGGTGGGCACGGGCACGTCGGCCCGCGCCGACGCGGCGCTGCGGTCGGCGGCCTCGGGCATCGGCGCGGGCGGGGCGACGGTCCTGACGGATTTCCCCTCGGTGGCGGGCCCGGCGTCGGCCGGGCTGACGGAGGCGCAGGTCCTCCACCGGCTGTCGGCGCGGGTGGACGTGCCGGCGCGGGGCGAGCTGCTTCGCCAGCTCGCCGCGGCGATCCGGCTGTACCGCCCGACGGTCCTCGCCCGCGGGCCGGAAGGCTATGAGACCCGCGGCACCGCGGCGGAGAACCGCCTCCTCTCGCGACTGGCCGGCGAGGCGGCGAAGCTGGCCGCCGACGCCTCCGCGCTGCCTGAGCTGGGGCGGGTGGGGCTGCGGCCGTGGCGGGTCCGGCGGGTCTACACGGGCTTCGAGGCCAACGACCGGCATCGCCCGCCGTGGCAGAAACGCCCGCCGGTGCCGACCGAGAACGTCGCGGCCGTGTTCGACGGCCGGCGGTACCCCACGTCCGGGCGGACGAGCTTGTCCATGGAGGCGCTGCGGGCTGCGGCCATGCTCCCGTGGGTCGCGCCGGCCGATCGCCCCGCCGATCGGACCGTCTACCGGTGCTCGGAGGTGATGCCGCCGCGGCCGCTGTTCACCTCCGGGCTCTCGCCGGCGCGCCTTTCTCTTCGGGCGACCGCGCCGGTCGGCGACGCCGTTGCCAGCGGGGCCGTGCTGCTCGTGCCGGCGCTGCGCGGGCGAGAGCTGACGAGCGCCGTCGAGCCGCTGCTGAAGGCCGCACGCGAACACCCCAACGATCCGCTGGCCCCGGACATGTTGCAGCTCCTCTTCGCCCACATGCTGGCCGAGGGCGACTTGGCGGGTGCGGGCGGGGTGCTGCGGGCGCTGATCGCCCACGGCGGGGCTCACCCGCTCGCCGACCGCATGAGCTTCGTGGCGCTGGCGATGTCGGCGTCGCGGGAATGGTCGCAGCAGATGCGGCTGTTTCGGCGGCGGGGCGTCGGGCCGGCGCCGCCGGCGGACGCGCCCGGCGTGGAGACGGTGGACTTCCCGGCCGTGGTCGCCCGCATGCGGACGTGGCCGCTGCGGACGTGGGTCCAGGACGAAAGCGGGACGATGCTTCTGGCCAAGGCCCAGGCCGGGCTGCTGGACAAGCCCGCCGCGGCGACGGCGACGTTGCAGCGGCTGATCGAGCAGACCTCCGACGCCCGGTGGCGGACGTACGCCAAGACGGAGCTGGTGGCCCTGGGCGGGGCCCCGGCGGCGGCCACCGGCGACGGGCTCGTCGCCGCCAACGCCGAGGGAGACTTCAGGGTGGACGGCAGGCTGGACGAGGCGTTCTGGCCCGGCGTCTTCGCCACCGCCCTCAGGCCGGCGGAGGGGGAGGGCGCGGGCGAGACGCCGGTGACGGCGCGTCTGGCGGCGCTGGGCTCGGCGGTGGCGGTGGCGGTTCGGATCGGCGGGCCCGGCGGGGCCGGGCGGCGGGGGCCCCTCCCGGACTGGGAGCTGGCGCTGGCCGTCGACGCCGATCGCGACACCTGGACGCAGCTCCTG
>CAZNSB010000397.1:0-5134 GCA_964575155.1 uncultured Planctomycetaceae bacterium
GGTGTTCTTGTCCCGTCATCTTCCCCCGACTGTTACCTTGGATTGAACCAGGCCAGCTTATCCGATATTTCTTTGGCTACAGCATCAGTCATTTCTTTCCTTTCCCTTCGACGCATTGTATCTTCGAAGCGCTGTTGACACATCCTTCGAGCGCATGCCAAGAATGCCCGCGATGCTCCCGGTATCAAGTCCCATCTCGCTTAGACGTCCTGCCGCTTGCGTTCTGTTTGCTGGTTTGTCGGCTTGGGAAGTCTCAACGAGAAGACGGACGATGATGTTGAGGCGTTCCAGCAGTTGCTCACGAAAACTATCTTCATTCACAATGGCACCACCCTTCATTGACCAAGAAACACGTGAGAGCGGAGGCGGTCTGAGGGCCTCCTTCGCACGAGCTTCGGAGCCGCAGGTTTCTCGCTCTGGGTCTCTTCTTTCGGTGAACCGACCGGCGCGGCCTTCCCTAAAGGCAGGACCAGCCGGGTCACGACGCTTGGGGTTCGCGCGGCTTGCACACTCAAAGTCGTCCGAATCGCCCCAGTGCGGGTAGGAGTATAAGGCATTTGTTCGGGACCCGCAAGGGGAATCTACGGCGATTTCAAGGGTGCAGGGTCGCGGTCGACCCGACAATAAAAGTGGAAACCGGGACGGTTTCCGGTTTCTGAAGCATAATGCGCGAGAATAGGCAACCGTCCCGGTTTGCCCCATGGCCTTCGGGCCTGACCACGCCACGGGGCAAGCGGGCGTGGTTTCGTAAAAAGAGCCCTGAAGGGGCAACACGAGCGATTGTCCGCAAATAGGTTATGCCGCCCTTTCAGGGCTTGGTGGTTGGTGCGTCCCCGTACCCGATGTTGCCGCGGATCATGATTGGGCCGTGGTGATTGTGCCGCCCGTCCACGGCGCCCTACAGCACCATTTGCGCCCGAGGTGCGGTCGGGGACCGGGTGGCGTGGCGAGACGCTTCAGCGGATCGCCACGTAAGGAAAGCGCGTAGGGTGGGACGAAGCGAAGCGGAGTCCCACCGGATTTTGCCCGTCGTGGCGATGCCCTTCGGGCCTCGCCACGCCACCCCTCGATTCTACTTCTTCGCCGTCTCTTTCAGGGCCTTCTGGCGGTTCTGTTCGAGGCGCTTGGCCTCGAGGGCCTTTCGGGCGGCGATCTTCTTCGTTCGGAAGGCCTCGAAGGCGTCCTTGCCGATGATCTTCAGGATGGCCTCGATGAGCTGTCCGGCCTGGTTGCGCCGGGCCAGCAGGCCCTTGGGGTCGAGGGTCCACTTGATCGGGTTCTCGCAGAAGGAGTTGTCGACGTCCACGGCGGCCCGGGCCCGATCGACGAGGCGCGCGGGGGAGGTGAGCATCTTCTCGGTTCCGACGCTGACACCCTGGTGGGGCTTGATCCGGCCGGCCTTGATCTGCTCGGCCAGCGCCTCCGTGGCCGTCTCCAGCAGCCACAGGGTCTCCCAGTCCTGGATGCCGTCGCGGATGTTCTCCAGGCGGACGGACGCGGCGGGCTGTCCGCCGGGGCCGGGGTAGCACAGCATCCCGTCGCCGTTGTAGGGGTTGAACTTGCTCTTGAAGCTGTGGGTGTCCCAGGGGCTTTTGGGCCAGCGGGGCTGGGTCTTCATGTTGTCGGCCCAGAGGTTCCAGTAGTAGTACTCGAAGCCGGTGATGCGGTACTTCCAGGTGACCCAGAAGATGATCCGGCTGGCGTAGAGGGGGTCGCCCATCTGGACGTTGGGGTAAGGGTGCCAGGGGCTGGCGGCGACGTACCACATGACCTGCTCTCCGCGGGCGTAGGCGTCGCGGATCTCCTTGGGGTCGAAGCCGTAGGTCCCGCCGTAGTTCATGGTCGGGTCCCAGACGTCGACGTAGCCGACGAGCTCTTTGCGTGGCCGGGAGCCCCCGATCATGACCTTCAGCCCGGGGAACTTGACGTGGACGGCGTTGGCCAGGTCTGCCATCTGCTTGAACCGGTGTGGCCCGGGCTCGTCGCCGATGTAGGCGAGGGTGTCGTCGAGGACGCCGGCCTTTTCGGCCAGTGCCAGCTCGCGGCGGATGTCCGCCTGGCGGATTCCGCGGCGGAAGGAGCCGTTCCCGAACAGCCAGAGGTTGCACCCGCGGGCCTTGCAGAAGGCGAGGTCCTCGGGGTCGGGGTCCAGCCCGGTGTGGTACTGTGCGGTGGGGCTGAAGCGGTACTTGAGGATGAAGTCGTACCACTGCCGCCGCCAGGGGCGGGTCATCTTCCGCTTGTAGAAGCGCTCGACGTTGCCCATGTTGAAGTTGGTCTGCCCGCGGAAGACGCCGCGGAGGGGGATGTTGTAGTCCCACACCCGCAGCCTGATCTTCAGGTCGGCCGGGGGGGCGTTGGCGGGGCTGACGGTCATCGTGCCCTGGTACTCGCCGGCGGGGACGTCCGGGGGGGTGTAGATGGTGATCCACAGGGGCTTGTATCTCACGGCGGGCAGGTCGAAGGGCTCCCCCGGGAGCAGCGGGTCGGGCTTGGGCGCCAGCCAGTCGTACCCGGGATAGTGGAAGCTGGGCTTGAGCTGGACGTAGGGCTGGAGCCGCCAGGTGCAGTTGCCCGCGGGGATCACCCCCTTGCCCTTGGGCTGGGTGAGGTCGCTGAAGCTGACGTTGACCCGCTTGAGGTCTTTGGTGAAGGGCATGACGACCGCCTGGAAGCTCTCGTACTGGTGCCGGGCCGACCGCAGCCGCACCGCCCCGGTCAGCTCGCCGCCGAAGGGGTACGCCCAGTGCAGGTCGGAGATCCGCACCATGGAGTGCTCGGTGCCGACGGCGAAGGCGCAGCCCTCGCCGAAGGCCTTCGCCGCCTTGCCGTAATACCGGCCGCAGCGCCCGATCAGGCCGGCGAGCTTCTCGACCTTCTCATGCAGCGCCTTGGCCGGGGCGTAGGGGAGGTCCTTTTCGGCGGCGAGCTTTTCGGCCTCGGCCGATAGCCGCTGGATCTCCCCGGCCCACGACTTGCCCGCCTCGGCGAGGGCGGGGGACTTGCCGGCGACGGCGCCGGCCGCCGCCGGGAGCCGCTTCAGCGCCGCGCGGGCCTGGGCGAGCTTGCCGGGGCCGTCCAGGCTGAAGACGACGATGTCGTCCAGCAGGACGGTGGTGGGCGGGGCGTCCTTGCCGACCTTCTTCTTGGCGATGTTCAGGCTGTCGAGGATGTCGCCGGCGAGAGGCCACTTGCGGTTGTTGTCGTTCTCCACCAGGGCGCCGGTGAGCGGCCAGTACACCTGCGTCCACCTTCCGTGGTGGAGGTTGGAGTGGAGGAGGCAGTACGACCGGCAGTTGTACCCGCCGGTGGCGTTGCGGGCGTTGATGATCAGGGCGGTGCAGTCCTCCGTCCAGACGCGGAAGCTGAGGACGGTCTCGGCGGTCAGGGGGATCTTCATCCTGCGGGAGGCCCCGGCGATCTTCGGGCCGACCTCCAGGGCCGCCTTGCCGCCGCCGGCGCCGGCGGCGGCCAGCCTGCCCGACCACCCGTCGGTCTTGCCCGCTTCGAAGTCGCAGCGGTAGATGATCCTGGCGCCGGCCGGCGGGTGGAAGGCGGCCGCGGGCGCCCCCCCGGCACACCCGCAGGTCGTCAAGACGAACACGATCGGCAGTTTCCTGTCCATGGCTGGGCTCCTGTCTGATCCTTCCAACCGGTCAATTCGCCGCTTGTGCCGCGCCGGGCGGCGGCCTGGGGTCGGTGCGGCGGATGGAGAACTCGTTGAAGACCTTCCCGTCGCTGCGGACGGTGCGGAAGCTCGCCGTCCACGTGCCGTCGCCGTTGTGGACAATCCGCACGTCGAAGAAGCTCGCCAGGTGGTGCCACCCGTCCCAGGTGTAGAACCATTTCGTGTGGAACGGCTCCCGCCCGTCGCCGCGGACGCTCATCCACTTCTCCCAGCCCGGCTCGGCCAGGCGGGACGTGTGCCCGGAGTTGCCCATCACCAGGTAGTTGAGGTTGGCCGGGTCGTTGACGTCCATCTTCTTCTCGAACCCCTCGGGCCCGGTGAGGCAGTGCTCGACCAGGTGGTCGTGGCTGGTGATGACGGCGTCCACGCCGTGCCTGCGGAGGACGGGATCGAGCGCGCGGAGCTCGTGCCCGCGCTGCTCGTCGACTTTCGGGTCGTCGGTTCCGTGGACGCCCCGGCAGTAGGGGGAGGGGTGGAAGCAGACGAAGGTGAAGGCGCTGTCGGCCTGGGCGCGGGCGAGCTGGGCGACCATCCACTTGTACTGCTCGCTGCCGGGCTCCCAGTCCGGGGTGTCGCCGTCTTCGAGCCGGTCGTGGTTGTCCAGGGCGTCGTCGGAGGTGTTGTTGGCGTCCAGCACGATGACGGTCACGCAGCCGCAGCGGACCGCGTAGTATCGCTCCTCCCAGTGGGGGTTGGCCGAGCCGTTGGGCGGGTTGGCGGCGAAGGCCTTGAACCGGGCCATGGCGGTGTGCAGGTTCCCGCCGGCGTACCCTGCGCCCTCGAACTTGCCCGGCGCGTGCTCCTCCCGGCGCCTGAGGAAGATCTCGTGGTTGCCGACGGCCATGAGGTAGGGCACGTCGCCGGCGGCGGGGACGACCTCGCGGAAGAGCCGCTCCCAGTGCTTGGCCGATCCCCGGTAGACCATGTCGCCGATCTCGAAGACGAGGTCGGCCTGGGCGGCGGCCATCTTCAGCACCTTCCGATGGCGGGCGACGACCGCCCCGAAGTCCGTCCGCCCGTCGCCGAGGAAGCTGATGCGGAGGTCGCTGTAGCGCCGGCGCCCCGTGCGGAAGCTGCGCCGCCGGCTGGCGATGGGCCCGCTGACGGCCCGGTAGCGGTATTCGGTTTCGGCCTCCAGGCCGGTGATCGCCGCCTCGTGCAGCCACTTCCTCATCGCCGGCACGTACACGTTGGTCGCCGGCGCCTTCCCGTCCAGCTCCCCCCGCCCGAACATCACGTGGCTGTCGGGGGCGGAGGCGTGCGTCCACCAGAGGACGGTGATTCCGCCCGGGATGGGATTCTGAAGGTAAGGCCGGATGAAGAACTCCTCTTCACTGGAGGAGCTGCACCCGGCGAGCACGCCGACCAGCGACACGATGGCGACACGCGCTTTCATTGGTAAACCTCAGGCGCGGTGGCGCGCCGGCTCCGTTTCCTGAAGTTCCC
>CAZNSB010000398.1:0-5132 GCA_964575155.1 uncultured Planctomycetaceae bacterium
TCTGAAGGACCTGCGCATGTGTCAATGGAAGCCTTCGTAGCGTTGTAGTATTAGCTGGCGGGTGGATGAGCTCACCCTCGGTCCTCAGATCCCTACCGAAATAGACTCTCAATTTCCACCCCGGAGAGCAGCGGCCCGGCCTTGCTGCCGGGCGAGGGCTTGAAAGATATTGTCAGGTCGCCTGTGACGTCGACGTCCTTGAATTCCTTGACGATGGTTCGGTTGGGGCCGCCGGCCTCGGCCGCGATGTCGAAATCCGTGAGCACGGTTCTGCCCTGGAGGTCGACGCTGAATTTCCGCGTTTCCGTTCCCCGGGAATCCGGTTCGGAAAAATAGAGACGCACGGTCCATCTTCCGGGTTTCGCATCCGGGCCGCCCTTTCCGCCGGGGAGCGTCATGGTGAAGGATTCAATGCCCTGAATGCCCGAGGCGCCCACCCAGGGAAGATCGCCTCCGGTCATGCCGGAACTGTGCGAACAGAACCAATCCGGCTTTTCCGGCTGGATCTTGATGTATTTCCCCAGAATCGGCAGGGCGCCGCCGGAGACGGAGATGGGGGCTTTGCTCATATGCAGCCAGAGCGTGCCGCCGGAGCTTCTGCGGTCGCCGGGCGCGCCCAGGTTGATGCCCACGCGCTTGAGAGGGAACTTGCTGTAATCCCGGGTCCATCTCTTCAGGGGTTCGGCATTGAAGCGGTGCCACGCCTCACCCTCGGGCATGTGGATGAAAGTCATCGCCGTCTGGGTCGGCAGGCACTGGCAGGCCTGGGCATAGTTGGGCGAAACCAGCACGCCCGAGGCGGGAATGGCGCTCGTGCGGCAGGTAGGACGGTGGCAGGACGTAAACCCGGTTCCGGAGTGGTTTTCCAGATCATAATAGCTCAGATCCCAAGCCCTGAAAACCAACATGTGCGGACTGCCGAGGATGTCGCCGCATCCTTTTCCATAGCGTCCCCCCGCCCAGGGCGCCACGGCGCCGACCAAGGACTCGAAATATCCCGTCTGCTTGCCGGTCACCAGATCTGAAACGCTCTTCCCCCCGAATCCATTGACGATCATTCTCGAGATAACCATCGGCGACCGTCTTCCTCCGCCCCGCCACAGTTCCTTGCCGTCGCGGCCCTGAAAGGCGAGGGTCCCTCCGTCCTTGCCGGCAGTCGTCGGCACCAGGAGCACATCGTTCGCTTCGGAATAAACCAGCCACTTGTTGGAAAATTCACCCTCCTGATCCCAGAGGACCCTGCCGGTCTTTAGGTCCAGGGCCAGCAGCTTGTAGGTTCTCTTTGTTTTGGGGCTGCTCGATGCCCGGCCGCGTTTGAAAGGCCGGTCCACGGCGAACACCTTGCCATTGCCCGCTGCGATCGCCCTGTGTCCAAATGCGTGTTCGGCATCGCGCGACCAGAGCGCTTTACCGGAAAATCGGTCCATGGCCAGAAGCCGCGGGCTCGCGTAGCGGCTCCAGCTGGCGGGCTCGCCCCTGCGCGTCCATTTGCGGGGGAAGGGCTTCCTGCCCAGAAAGCTTTCAAGCGCGCGCCGGTTAAGCGTGTTGAGCTCGGCGTCGCCGGCGGCGGCTTCAGGATTGGCCTTGAGAAAAGCCTTGAGCGCGTCGAGCGGGCTCGGTCCCTTCGAGCGTTTTCTGCGGTGTTTCTTCTTCCGGCTGCCGGACAATTTTTCGGCCAGGGTCCGGTCGTCGATCAAGGCGTTCAGGTTCCGGACCAGGCAGTCGAGATCCGTTTCGTTGCCGGTCTTTTCCAGGGTCTTGACGCCCTTCAGCCTTGCGATTTCGGAAAGAAACCGGGGAATCTCTTCGGGTTGATTGAGCGCGAAATGGCCAGCCGCAAACAGGTTCCCCCGGCTCGGAACCAGCGGGGGCGCCGCGCCGCCCAGGAGCACGTCGCCGGAAACGGCGACAAAAGTCGCCTCAAGCCTGGGAACCATGAAGCGCCCCGTCTCTTCGCCGCTTGCCGGGTCCAGTTTGAGAAAAGCGTCACGGACCGCGACATAGACGGCGTCAGGCAGGCTCACGTAACCGGCCCCCATTTCGCCGGCGCCGTGGCGGGTGCCGTACTTCCCGGTCGCGCCCAGAACGCTGATCTCGTCGAACGACGCCCCGAAGCCCGGGATGTTCTTCTGCCAGAGTACGCGCCCGGTGTAGGCATCCGTAGCATGTAGCTTTCCGGGTCCCTGCGTGATGATCCGGCCCGCCGCAACTTCCGGCCTTGGGTTGAAGCTGTGCCGGTCAATGTGCTTGAGCCGTGCGCTCGGTCCGCCGAACCACAGGGCGCCCAAGGGCGCTTTGACCAGCCGGTCGCGCGAGGCCATGGTGTTGCCGGCGTCCGCGTCATTGTGGGTCCAGCCGGCCGCGCCGGGCAGCGCGCCGCGCGTCATCAGCGTGAATTTCCCGGTATGCTTGAGCGTCATTTCCGCCGGTTTCCCGGAACCCAGAGCCGCTGCCCACTGCGCATAAAGGTCCTGAGGAAGGGCGAAGCAGGCCGTGCCGCCGTAAGGCCTGAGCATGCCGAAAACTTTTTTCAGAAACGCCGCCGGATCCCGTCCCGCCAGTTTCCGGGCGTCTTCAGAGACAACCAGGCCGCCCATGTAGGGCGAAAGCTCAACGACAAGCGGATCACCCGTCAGGACGGCGATCCGTTCCCCATAGACGCCTGCGTCAGAGAGCCGTTTCCGAAGCGCATTCGCTCCGGCCGGATCCGGCTCGACGACCACGACCGGCATGTCCGTCCGGCTGAGCAGTTCTTCGGCAAGGCGTCCGCTCCCAGCGCCCAGCACCACGGCGTAGCCTTTGCGGCATGAAGCCGCGTCCAGCATGTCGCGTGAAAGCGCTGTCCACCTGTCCTCCGCCGGTTTCAACTCCGCATGCGCAAGGGGATAGTGTTTCGGTTCAACTTTATCCGGGCCGTAGCAGTACAGGGCCCCTTCACGGGTCACGGCGAACAATTTGCCGTCGCCCGCCAGAAGCCCGGTGACCGTTCCATCGACGCCGGCATTCCAGCCGGGCTTTCCCGTTCCTTTTTCGGGGTCCACGGTAATGGACTGGATTCTTCCTTTGGAAGACATGAATAAGCGGGAGCCGGTCATGATGCACCGGGAGGCTTTACCGATCGCGCTGCCAAGGCCGCTGACCTGCCACCTTTTTTCAAGCGTCGCGGTCCGGACCTTGAGTTTCCTGCCGCTGCTTGTCTTGCGGATGCCGTCCTCCAACGTGGCATCTGCATACGCGTAGGCCCCGATACTCCCTTTGCCGGGACCGGGAAGGTAGACCAGTTGATCATCCCCCAGGATAAACGCCGCAGCGCCGAACGCTTTGCTCGTCACAGTGATGCCGGTGGACAAATCGTATACCCCTGAACCGCCCGTCACGCCGAAGGGGGCGAAAGCGCTCCCCAGCCAGGTCGCCCCGGAGGACTTCCAGCCGGGACGACGGCTTCTAAGCCGCCTGCCGGTCCGCCGGTCCAGGATGGTCGCGTAGGGGATGCCCGGAACGATCAGCTTGTCGCCCGAAAGGGCCAGATGGCCCTGGATGAGGGTGCCCTTATTGGCATACGTCGTGTCGCTGTTGGTCCACAGCAGTTTACCGCTTTCGATGTCAAGACAGTGAATGAAAAGCCCCATGGCCGGCCAGAGCCCGGCGGCGAAATAGACCCTGCCGTCATCCGTGACGGGCCCGCCCCGCGCGGGCCAGGCCGAGATCATGCGCCGGTTGCCGATGCATTTGCGCGCCGAGGGTCCGCCGCGGAACTTCCACAGGAGGTTCCCTTTGGCGGCGCCCAGGCAGTACAGGTAGCCGTCGTCCGAGGCAGCGCAAAGCTTCCCGTTCCAGCCGGCCGGGGCCAGGCGCAGCGGCCCTTCGGTGAAAAAACGCCACCGGACTTCGCCCGTTTCCGTATCCAGGGCCGTTACCGAATCGTCCGCGGAGGACGCCACAAACACGGACTTCCCCAGAACGACCGGCTTGTAATCGACATCAAAGCCCATGCTCCGCTGGTGCTCGGGCCAGGCCGGTTTCAGCGGCGCGAACTGACGGGTCCACTTCAGATGCAGGCCGGGAGCCAGATTCTCGGACGTGACGGCCCCGCGGTTCGGGTTGCCGCGCCACATGGGCCAATCCGCTCCGGGAGCTCGTGGCCCCATGAGTGCAAGAAGACCGATCGAAAGCAAGAGGGTCTTCTTCACTGTCCTAGCCCGCATTTCTCACCGCCTGTGTTTGTAGCCGGGGATCGGGCTGACGGCCAGTGATTTTGAAACACTCAGGCGCCAACGGCGGCGTTTTGTCGGCCTGGATAATAGGATAATAGGGGACGCGCCCTATTTTTTGTGCTTCGCATGTGGTTTGTTCCTGGGTCGGCCCACCGGTAGCGGGCGGAGCCGCCGGCCCAGCAGCCGCTCCAGCTTCGCCACGAAGCGATCACTGCCCAGCGGCCGGCCGCGGCTGGTCCACAGCCGCAGCTTCCGGACGATCGCCTCATCCTGCGGCTGCGTCAGGGCCTCACGCCACGCCGCCGCGTCGATCCGCCGCCGCCACCATCCCAAATCCAGCAGCCCGCTTCCGTCCGCCTGCCCGCAGTGCGCGGCCGCGCTGCTCCACGCCCAACGCCACGCACGACGCACGACCTTCGCCCGCACCGGGTTCCGCTCCACGTACGCCAGCGCCGTCCAGAAGTGCTCTTCGTCCAGCCCGCAGGAGTAGAATCGGTTCTGCCAGAGGTGGCCGCTGCGGCCGTGAAGCCGGTTCACGTACTGCGTGTATAGCTGGTTCGCCCGACCGACCGCCCGCCCCAGCGAGTCCTCCCCCGACGGCGTCGCCACCAGGTGAAGGTGATTGCTCATCAGGCAGTAGCCGGCCAGCTTCACGCCGAAGCGCTGCGACGCCTCCGCCACCAGCTCCAGGTACACCCGCCGGTCGTCGTCCACGAAGAACACGTCCTGGCGGTTGTTCCCGCGCTGGGTGACGTGATGCGGACACCCCGGGATGACGACCCGCGCCGCTCTCGGCATGAACCCACCCTACACCCGTGAACGCACCTTGTCAACCTAAAAAATAGGGCGCGTCCCCGGTTGTTCCGCCGGTCGTCGTCCACGAAGAACACGTCCTGGCGGTTGTTCCCGCGCTGGGTG
>CAZNSB010000399.1:0-5105 GCA_964575155.1 uncultured Planctomycetaceae bacterium
GCAGTACGAGGCAAGGAAGCGGCCCTTGCGATAGAGCCGCTCGGCCGGCCCGCCCGCCGCTCGCAGCGCCGCGGCCAGGCCGATGCTGGTGCGGAGGATCTGCCCGCCCCCTTCGCCCAGCGAGCCGTCGATCACCAATACGTCATTTCTCACGGGCCCGGTCCCAGTTGGCCAGGGCGGCGCGGAAGTACCGCTGATACAGAAGCGACGCCGCCACCAGCAGCCCGCCGAGGGCCAGGAAGGACCCGACGCGGTAGATCAGGTCGATCCCCGCCAGGTCCACCAGCAGCACCTTGCCCAGGGTCACCGCGAAGACCCCCAGGGCCATGTACCGCAGCGGCGGTCGGCGGGCGCCGAAGCCGGCGGCGAGCAGGGCGGCGGCGTAGGCGGCCCACCAGAGGCTGAAGCCCATCTGCCTGGCCTCGGCGACGTCGGCGAACAGGCCGGCGCGGACGGTGCCGAAGTAGCGGTCGATCTCGAAGCTGCCGGCCCAGAGGATCAGGAAGGCGCCGGTGAGGCTTGCGGCGAGGTGGAGGGCGGTCGCGTCCCCGGCCGGCAGCAGCCGCCGCGCGACCCGCCGGCCGTACAGCACGCAGGCGGCGGCCGCGGCCACGCCCGCGCCGAACTGCCAGTTCAGCGCCACGGGCCAGTACGGCTCGTGGGTCCCCAGCAGGCGACGCCCCAGCGTGTCGTAGGCGAGGAACTTCACGGCGGTGGCGGCGAGCATGGCGCCGGCGGCGTAGGCGACCCAGCGGCTGCGGGGCCACAGGGCAAAGGCGGCGACGCCGGCCGACAGGGCCAGCCACCACCACGTGGCGGCGACGGGCGGGAGCTCCATGCAGGTCACCCAGCCCCACACCATCGCCCCGCTGGCCAGCAGCCCGGCGGCGACGTATTGCTCGTCGAGTTTTGCGCGGATCGGCTCCCCGGCGCGGAGCAGCCCGGCCGAGAGCATCGCCGCCGCCGTCAGGCCCGCTGCCAGGACGAGCAGGTAGCTGATGTGGACCCCGCCGACGGTCAGCATGGCCGCCGCCAGCCGGCCGTCCTGCGGGACGTCCACCATCGCGAAGTGCACCACGGCCAGAAGCAGCACGATCGGCGACTTGGCCAGCAGCAGCCGGCTCTTCAGCCGGCGGGCCAGCAGCATCGTCACGACCGCCTGGGCGGCCCAGGCGATGGTGACGCTGGCCTTGTCGAACTGGATCGGCGCCGCCAGCGTCAGCAGCACCAGCCCCTGCCCCAGGAAGCCGTACCCCAGCACTCGCCGCCTCGCCTGGCGAATCAGGACCACGGCCAGGAGGATCGCCGCGACCGCCAGGGCGGCGGTGTAGCCGCCCATCCACGGCTTGTAGTCCGGCCTCAGTAGGAAGTAGGTGGCGGCGAACATCATGCCCGTCGCCGCCGTGGCCAGGCCCGCGTCCAGCCGCTCATCGCTCCGCCGCCCGCGCCACCACGCCCGCACCAGCACGTCCGCCGCGAACACGCCGAAGAACACCCAGATCCAGACCGACCAGAACTCCCGGTATCCGGGCGCTTGCGCGTCCATGCCGAACGCCGCTGCCAGGACGGCGGCCGTCCAGGCCATCGCCCCCGCCCGCAGCCAATGCCATCGCCGCCACAGGCACGCCGCCACGACGATCGCGTCCAGTGCGATCAGGTGCCCGAGCGTTTCAATGGTGGTCATCTCCTCCAGCATGCCCAGCCAGAGCAGCGCCAGCAGGCCGCCGGCGCCGGCCAGGACGGCGATGCCGACGCGGTCGTGGACGCGTTTCGCCGCCGTGGTGGCGACGGCGTGGACGGCAAAGACCCCCAGCAGCGCCCAGGCGAAGGCGCTGGTGGTGGTCCAGGGCGATTGGTCGTAATACCGCTCGGCCCAGAGGGCGAAGACCACGGCCGTGCCGGCCAGGGCGATCGGCCCCAGCGCCGACCACCGCCGGATCGCCGCAACGAGAAGGAACCCCGCCGCCACCGCCAGCAGGTAGGTCATCAGGACGACCTGCTCGTTCTGCCCCCGGCCGAGGAGGACCGGGGTGAGGTACGCGCCGATCTGGGCGAGGATAGCGGTGGTGATCATGCGGCTGCGGAGGCTGAGGGCGATGCCGATGACGGTCACGACGCACATGAGGGCGAAGGCCCACTCGGTGGACAGGAGGTTCTTGTGGACCTTGGGGCTGGCCAGGTACACCGCCAGGTACAGCAGGGCGATGCCCCCGCCGGTCAGCCCGGCGGCGAACAGGCGCATCGCCTTCCGCAGCGCCCGCTCGCCGATGGCCAGCAGCACCAGGCCCATGATGGCCACCCCCAGGCCCCGGTACTTCGGCTTCCACCACCCGCGCTGGACGGCCAACTGGCAGAAGAACAGCACCCCCAGGACCAGCACGACGATGCCGACCTTGTTCAGCCAGCTTGCCCCGACGCGCTGCTCCAGAGACAGACCCCCCCTCGGCCGGGGGGGCGCTCCGGTTCCCGGCAGCGGGGGCGGGGGAGGTGCTTCGGGCGCCAGCGGGAAGACCGCTATCTGCTCCTGCCTCGTGGGAGGCGCGACGGGGCCCGGCGGAGGCGGGCGAGAAGCCGGCAGGGGAGGCGGAGCGGGCGGCCATGCCGGCGGCGCAGGCTGCGCGCCGGCCTGCTGGGTCAGCCGGTTCAGCCGGCGGTGCAGCTCGGCGACGCGCCCCTGGAGGGAAAGCAGCTCCGCCCGCAGCCGGGCCAGCTCGTCCTCGAGGTCCGGTTCCATGCCCTGCCCTCTACGCGACGGCAGAGAGTCTACGCCGCCCCCCCGGTCGTCGCAACCGCCCAGTGGCACGGGCGTCTCACCTACCCGCCGCCGCAACAGCCCGGCGGGCGGCCGGACCCTTGCATGTCGCCGGCGGCGGCGCGACAATTCGCCCGATCTTGACCAGCCGGGTCGGGGCGCGACGGGGAGGAAGACGGAATGAGTGCAAAGGACGAGAAGGCGTACCTGGCTTTCGACCTGGGCGCCTCGAGCGGGCGCGGGATCCTCGGCTGGGTGGGCGAGGACGGGCAGGTCCGGCTGGAGGAGGTGCATCGCTTTCCCAACGGCCCCGTCGGGCGCGACGGCGGGCTGTTCTGGGACTTCGAGGGCCTCTTCGGCGAGATGCTCCAGGCCATGCGGATCGTCGCCGAGAGGGGCATTGCCCCGCGGGCGATCGGCGTGGACACCTGGGGGGTGGACTTCGGCCTGCTGGACGCGGCCGGCGAGCTGCTGGCGCCGCCGCGGTGCTACCGCGACCCGCGGAACACCGGCGTCAGCCAGGGCATCGTCGAAAGGATCGGCGCCCAGCGGTTGCAGGACCGCACCGGGTCGATGCACCAGGACCACGCCAGCCTCTGCCAGTACCTGGTGCTGGCAGAGCAGGAGCCGGAGCTGGTGGCGGCGGCCGACACGCTGCTGTTCGTCCCCGACCTGCTTCGGTACTGGCTGTGCGGCGACAGGTCGACCGACGTGACCTTCGTTTCCACGGCCCAGATGTACGACGTGCCTGCCCGCCAGTGGGCCACCGACGTCCTCGAGGAGCTGGGCCTCCGCACCGACATCCTCCCGGACGTCCACGTGGGCCCGGCGGTGGCCGGCACGCTCGGCGAGGCCGTCCGAAGGAAGACCGGGCTGGGCGCGGTGCCGGTGGTCGTCGGGTGCGGGCACGACACGGGCGCCGCCTTCGGCACCTGCCTGCGTGCGATCGGCCGGCAGGTCTGCCGGGGCGGGCACCTGCCGGACCCGGAGGAGCTGGCGGTGATCTCCGCGGGCACCTGGAGCATCCTGGGCGTCTTCGTGGACGGGCACCTGCCCGCCGGGACGCTGGATGCGAAGCTCTTCGGCTACGAGGCCAACCCCGACGGGTCGCTGCGGATCGTCTGCAACCTCACGGGGGGCTGGCTGATCGAGCAGTGCCGCAAGGTCTGGCAGGCCGCCGGCGCGGAGTGCTCCTACGACGCGCTCGTGGCCGGCGCCCGCGCCGCCGCCGGCAGCGAGAGGGCCTCCGCCATCATCGACCCGGAGTCGCCGGGCTTCTACAACCCCGACGACATGACCGCCGCCATCGCCGACGCCTGCCGCCGGACCGACCAGCCCGCTCCCGTCGCCTGCGGTGAGTTCGCCCAGGTGATCTTCGCCTCCCTGGCCGACAACTACGCCCGGTCCATCCAGCTTCTCCGCGAGAAGACCGCCCGCGCCCTGCCGAAGCTGTACATGATCGGCGGCATGAGCCGGAACGAATACCTCAACGAGCTGACCGCCCGGCGCGCCGGCGTGGAGGTCATCGTCGGCCCGGCCGAGGCCACCGCCCTCGGCAACGTCGCCGTCCAGATCGCGGCGACAGGAGATTGACGCGTGGCTGCGGAATTGAAGATCGCCTTCATCGGGGCCGGGAACGCCAACTTCGGCGGGGGGGAGGGCCCCTGGGACCACGCGGCGCGGCTGGAGCGGACCGGCGGCGTCGCCGTCGTCGGCATCGCCGACCTGAACGCGGAGCTGGCGGGGCGCCGCCTGGCGGCGCGGCGGGCGGGCGCGGCCCCGGAGATCTGGTCTGGCGCCAAGGTCTTCGCCGACTACCGCCGGATGCTGGCGGAGACGAAGCCGGAGGTCGTGTTCATCGGCCTGCCCCCCGAGGCCCACGGCACGGCCGGGGCGCCCAAGGACGTCGAGCTGACGTGTGCGGCCGCGGGGGTGCACATGTTTATCGAGAAGCCCCTGTCGGCCGAGCCCCCCGAGCGGGTGGCGCCGGTGGGGGAGGCCCTGGCGGCGGGGGGGCGGGGGCTGGTCGTCTCGGTCGGGTACATGTTCCGCTACAGCCTGGCGGTGGAGAAGATGCGGCAGGTCCTCGCGGAGACCCCCGGCGGGGCCCGGGCGGTCATCGCCCGCTATGACTGCGCCTACAGCCGGATCGCAAGCAAGGTCTGGTGGGACCTGGCCCGCACCGGCGGGGCCATCGTCGAGCAGGCGACGCACTTCTGCGACCTGGGGCGGTTCCTGGCCGGCGAGGTGGACCTGGCCACCGTCCGCGCGGTGCAGATTGCCGCCGCCGAGCCGGCCGGGCAGCTCGCCGACGTCCCCGCCGGGCCCGACGGCCGGTGCATCGACGCCGACA
>CAZNSB010000400.1:0-5094 GCA_964575155.1 uncultured Planctomycetaceae bacterium
GGTCTATCACGGGCCCAAGTGCATGGAGGAGCTGGTCCGTTACGACCCGCACCTCGTCCCGGGCATCCTGGGCGGATCGGCCGGAACCACCTACGACGCCTTCAAGCTCCTTTCCGAGGCCCAGGCCCACGGCGCCCGCGCCGCCCTCTTCGGGCGGAAGATCAACAACGCAGAGCACCAGCTCACCTTCGTCCAGTTCCTCCGGCTGATCGCCGACGGGCAGGTCTCCCCCGAGGAGGCCGTCAAGGCCTATCACGGCGTGCTCGGCGGGCTGGGCAGCAAGCCGCACCGGCCTTCGGCCAAGGACATGGAGCTGACCGAGGACCTCGGCCTTCGCAGCGGCTCCGGCAGGACGATCAGCCTCCCCACCGCGACGGCCGCCGGGCCGCGCTCGTCGCTCCCGGCCGGGCAAGGCGACGGCGCGGCCGCGATCGTTGACGGCTGGCCCAGAACGCCCGCGGGGACACCCGACTTCGCGAAGATGACGCCGGCCCAGCGGCTGGCGTACCACCGCAAGCGGCTGGACGGCATGTTCGCCTGAGCGTGCCGCGGCCGTGGGAGCGGGAACTTTTCGAAGGCTCCGGCGTCTGAATGGGCGCCCAACGGCAGCGGTTGCCCTGTGCCTTCGCGCAACGGGTTCGTTCGTCAGAGGTCCTTGACAGGAAAGGAGAAACAGATGATCCATCCACGCGTATGCAGTCTGCTGGCGGTGCTGGCGGCGCTGGCAGCGGCGGCCCAGGCCGCCGAGAAGCCCGCGGAGGTCACCGGCACCATCGAGGCGGTGACGGTGTATCGCGGCCAGGCGCTGGTGACCCGGGCGGTCGAGGTTGACCTGCCGGCGGGAGCGTCGGACTTGGTGATCACGGCGCTGCCGGCCCACATCGTCCCCGACAGCCTGCACGCCGGCGGCGAGGGGGACGTGCAGATCCGCGCCGTCCGCTACCGGACCCGGGCCGTCCGCGAGGAGCCCCGGGAGGAGGTCCGCAAGATCGAGAAAGAGATGGAAGCGGTGCAGGCCCGCGTTCGGGAGAACCAGGCCATGCAGAGGCTGCGGGGGCAGAAGGAGGCCTTCCTGGGGAGCCTCGAGAAGTTCACCTCCGCCAAGGTCGGCGACGAGACGGCCAAGGGCGCGCTGAACTTCGACACCGTCAAGGCGATGACGCAGTTCCTCTTCGACCAGCGGTCTCACCTGGCGAAGGAGGCGATGGATCTGGACGAGAAGGCGCGCGTGCTGAAGGAGCAGTTGGAGCTGCTCGGGCGGCGGCGGTCGGAGCTGGCGTCGAAGGGGTCGCGGACGGCGCGGGAGGCGGTGCTGTTCGTGGAGAAGCGTCAGGCGGGGAGGGCGCGGCTGCGGCTGAGCTATCTGGTGGGCCAGGCGTCGTGGTTACCCATGTACAATCTTCGATGCGGTGGCGAGCCCGACCCCGTCTCCCTGGAGTACAACGCCCTGGTCCGGCAGATGAGCGGGGAGGACTGGAACGCCGTCAAGCTGGTCCTCTCGACCGCCTCGCCCACCATGGTCGCCGAGGCCCCGCTGCTGACGCCCCTGTGGGTCGCGCTGGTCGGCAAGCCGCCCGCCCGCCTCCAGCCCGGGGCCATCTACGGCGGGCAGCGAGAGGCCGAACAGAAGCTGCGCTCGGCCGCACGAAAGCGAACCATCCGCCCCGGCAACCCCGACTGGGCCTCCCTGCAATGGGACTGGGACCTCAACGTCTGGGCCAACAAGCTTCAGATGCTGGACCTGGTCGCCGGGGCGGAGGTCCTCCTGGCCGGACGCCTCCCCGAAGGCGCCGGCGAGGCCCTCAGCGTCACCTACGCCCTGCCCGGCAAGATCACCGTCGCCAGCCGAAGCGACCAGCAGATGATCCAGATCGCCTCGCTGAAGCTCCAGGGCAAGTTCTACTACCTCGCCGTGCCCCTGCTGACGCCGAACGTCTACCAGCAGGCCGACATCGTCAACACCAGCGAGCACGCCTTGCTGTCCGGGCCGGTCAACGCCTACCTCGCCGGGCAGTTCATGGGCACCGGGCACGTCCCGATGGTCGCCAAGGGGCAGCGCTTCACCGTCGGCTTCGGGGTGCAGTCGCAGCTCCGCACCGGGCGGGAGCTGGCCGACAAGTCCGACCGCATCCAGGGCGGCAACCGGGAGCTGACGTTCCGGTACCGGCTGGTGCTGTCGAACTACAAGGACAAGCCGGTGCACGTCCGGCTGGTGGACCGCCTGCCGGACCCGCGCGGCGCCGACATCCGCGTGACGCTCACCCCGCCCAAGGACCCCCTCAGCGACGACAAGGTCTACCTCCGCACCATCCGCAAGATGGGCATCCTGCAATGGGAAGTGGAGGTGCCGGCGAAGGCC
This sequence comes from uncultured Planctomycetaceae bacterium, assembly GCA_964575155.1. Taxonomy (GTDB): domain Bacteria; phylum Planctomycetota; class Phycisphaerae; order SM23-33; family SM23-33; genus CAZNSB01. Next base: position 2,360 of record CAZNSB010000400.1, read on the forward strand.
TCCGGCGCCTCGGCGCGGATGGTCGAGTACGAGTTCAAGATGGAGTTCGACCGGAAGATGCACGTCGCCGAGCCCTCCGCCCAGCGGGTCGAGCAGCAGAAGCAGGAGTTCAAGAAGGCGCTTCAGCGGATGATGTACAGTGGGTGACGACTCAGGCGTAGGGTGGGACGCCGCCGCGAAGCGGCAAGTCCCACCTTCGAGTCTTTCTACAGAGCTACGGACTCAGACGAGCACGGCGAGGTGGTAGCCGTACTCCACCTGAATCAACGCGAAGAGCAGGACGGCGACCCGCAGCCTCCGCCGCTTGGGGCCTTCCAAGAGGAGCCTTCGTGCCCGGCCCTCTGCCCGGGCCAGGGCGGCGCCAGCGAACGGCATGAGCAGCCAGACCACCGGGAAGTGGTACGTCCCGCAGGAGAACGCCAGGGCGTAGGGCACCTCGTAGGCCAGGACCACCAGCAGCAGGAGCCAGCGCCCGGGGCGGGTGAAGTAGCTCCAGTCGCCGATGAGGCCCGCCAGCACCAGGAGCATCAGCAGCGCGTACCCGCCGGCCTCCAGGACAAGCAGCCCCACGAGCCCGCCCGTGCCCAGTTGGTAGTGAAGCTGAATCTGCCGGGAGGCCAGGTAGTCGAATCCCCAGTATGCGCGGGCCCTGTTGAGGGTTCGCCACAGCGTCCTGAGCTTGTGGTTCCGGATGTAGTCGAGGGCTTCGGCGACCATTGCCCGTCGTGCGGGGCGGTCGCACTTTTCGGTGTAGCGGAGGACGTATGCGCGGGTTTCGTCGTCCAGCCTTTCGGCTTTTCGCTGGGCGAGGTGGCTGGTCTTGTAGTCCGGGGTGTACCTGTTGTTTCCGAGGAAGAAGTTCCTCTCGCTGTTGACCGATATGCAGAGCCCGCCGTCGTGGGATGCGTTGTGGCCCATGACGGGCAGGACGACGGCGGCCAGACAGGCGCACCCGCCGGCGGCCCCCAGCAGCAGCGCCCCACGCCGGGCCGCACGCCCTCTCCGAAGCGCGAAGACCGCGGCGGGCAGCAGGAGAAGGGGGGTCACGAAGAGCGTCGACGGGCGCGTCAACGAGGCGCCGCCCAGGGCCGCACCGGCGACCGCCCAGAGGGCGAATCGGCGACGCTCGGTCCCGGCAATCAGCGCGCCCGCCAGCACGATCAGGCACAGCGTGACCAGGTGCTGGGAGGCGGGCTGCCCGGCCATCATGACGGAGGGCGGGTACAGGGCGGCGATCCACCCGACCCATCGGGCGGCCCGGGGTCGGCGGAGGATTCGCTCGCAGAGCCCGGTGACCAGCAGGACGCTGGCCACGCTCATCGTGATCGTCGCCAGCCGCGCCACCACGGCGCCGGGGGCGAACACGCGGAAGAACAGCAGCAGCCAGTACGCCGTGCCGGGAGGCCAGTAGTACGCCTCCTCGCCCGGAAAGCTTCCCAGCAGCCGCTCGGCCATCTTCGAGTAGGACAGGGCGTCGGAGACGAGGGGCATGGCGCCCAGCGCGGCGAAGACGACCGCGGCCCGGACGGCGAAGGCGACGGCGCCCACGGCCAGCCAGTATGTCGGCCTCAGCCTGCTGCCGCGTTCGACTGCCATTTCCGATGACGACATTCGCCGGCTCTCCCGGGCCCCGGCCTCGGCTGACGTCAGAGGGGTTCGCACAGGTCCAGCAGATCGCCCACGTCCGCCGTGGCGAGGCATTCCACTGTATCGGCGGCGCCGTAGTAGATCTTCACCTCCCCGTCGGGCTCGAGGATCATCCCGCCGGGGAAGATCACGTAGTCGCGGTACCCGCCGGCGGTCTCGTATTCCTGCGGCGGCTCAGGCACCAGCAACGGCTGCCGGGCCAGGCCGATGACCCGCCACGGCTCGTCGAGGTCCAGCAGGATCAGGCCGGCGGAGTAGCGCTTCGGCCAGTCCTTCGTCCAGCCCCAGCCGGTGCGCGAATCGTCCTTGTCCACGGCGTGGATGACGGCCAGCCAGCCGAGGGGTGTCTTCACCGGCGGGGCGCCCGGGCCGATCTTGTTGTTGCACCAGGCGACCTGCTCGCTGCCCAGGAGAAGTTGCCTGTTGCCCCAGTAGCGCAGGTCGGGCGAGTCGGCGTACCAGATGTCGAAGTTCTCCGGCCCCCGGCCGTAGATCGGCATCGGCCGCTCCAGCCGGGCGTACATGCCGTCGATCTCCTCCGGCAGCAGCACCAGGTTGCGGTTGTCGGGGGCGGTCAGGCAGAGGATCTCCCAGTCCTGGAAGTCCTCGGTGACGGCGATCCCTCCGCGGATGCCGTGGCGGGTGTCCGCCGCGAAGCACATGTAGCACTTCTCGTGGATCACCGTCAGCCGGGGGTCGTACGCGCGGAGGATCTCGTCGGTCGCCAGCTCGAAGCAGGGCCGATCGGTGACCTCCCAGTGGACGCCGTCGTCGCTGAAGGCCAGCCCCAGGTTGGTCTCGTGCACGCGCGTCGGGTCGGCGGGCGGGCATATGTCATTGCGGAAGACGCAGACGTACCGGCCCCGGAACTTCGCGAACCCGGCGTTGAACACCAGCGTCGCCGGATACGGCACGTCCTTCGCCGAGAGGATCGGGTTGCCCGGATAGCGCCTGATGACGCCGGAGCTCCTGATGTCGTTCATCCCTGCTCCTGTTTCATGGGCCGATGGGGCTGCCGAAGTGTACCCCACGCCAGAAGCTATGAAAGCCGGGCCTCCCGGTCGGCGGTTGATTGCGGGATCATAGTC
>CAZNSB010000401.1:0-5090 GCA_964575155.1 uncultured Planctomycetaceae bacterium
GGGTAAGCCGTTCGCCCGACGCGATGCGGGCAGCGCCCCGGCGGGCACCGGGCGACTTCGGCGAGGTGAACCGATGACGAGAAGGCACCTACTGGCAATGATCGTGCTGGCCGGAACGGCCGCCACCGCCGTCCTCGGCCAGCAGCTCCAGCGGATCACCCTTAAGGACGGCAACACCATCGACGGCATCGTCACCAAGACCGACGCCGGGTACCAGGTCAAGAGGCCCAACGGCCTCGTCGCCGTCATCCCCGCCGACCGGGTCCTGAAAGTCGAGAAGATCACGACCCCCAAGAGCGAGTTCGAGAAAAGGCTGGCCAAGGTCAAACCGAACGACGCCGACGGCATGTACCAGTTGGCGGCGTGGGCCCGGCAGAAGAAGATGCTGCCCGAGGCGTGGGACCTCGTGGAGAAGATCCTGGCCTTCAAGCCCGACCACGAGAACGCCCAGCTCCTGCGGAAGCTGCTGGAGAAGGACCTGGCCCCGGCGACCCCGGTCACCCCGACCACCACCACCGGCGCCACGATTGAACCCTCCAAGCTGCTGACGACCGAGGACGTCTACCGCATCCGCCGGGTGGAGCTGAGGCGATCGGACGACCTGGCGGACGGGGAGGTGGTCTCCGTCCGGTTCCGCAAGGACCTGCTGAAACGCGTCGTCAAGGACCGCCTCGGGCCCCAGTTCGAGCGCCCCAGGGGCGTCGCGGAGTTCCGGCGATGGAGGCCCATCGTGAAGGTCCGGTACATCCTCCGCGAGCGAGAGACCACCCGGTGGGACACCAAGTACCGAGACGACATCCTGATCATGGACGATCCCCAGCGGCTGAGGACCTTCAAGAACCAGATCTGGCCGATCGTTGTCGGGGGCTGTGGCAGCACGAACTGCCACGGCGGCGCCAAGGGCAAGGGCAAGCTGAAGCTCTTCGCCGCCCCGCTCAGGGACGACCGCATCGCCTACACGAATTTCTACATCCTCCACCGCTGGTCGCGCGGCGGGAAGAAGCTCATCAACCGGGCGGCTCCGGTGAAGTCGCGGCTGCTGGAGTGCGGGCTCCCGGACGAAATGGCCGACCAGGCGCTGAAGCACCCCAAGCCGCTCGCCGATCCCGTCTTCCAGGACCGCGACCGCGACGCCAACTACCGGGTGGTGAAGAAATGGATCGAGTCGCTGAAGCACCCGTTCCTCGAGCCGGGATACCGCATCGACTACAAGCTGCCCGTCCTCGAAGATAAGAAGAAGTGAGCGCGGGCGCGGCGGCGCGGATGGGCCCCTCCGGGCGAGGGGCATGGTCCCGGCCGGCGAGAGGGCGTCCCGGCCCGATCGATCGGAACCGGACTTGCCGGTGCAATACCTTTTCCTGGTCATCCTGATCGGCGCGCTGGGCGTGGGGATGGTGGTGCTGACGTGGATGGGCCTGGCCCAGCGGGCGCGTCGGAGGCTGCTCGCCCGTACCGCCGACGAGATGGGCTTGAAGTTCTCCGCCGCCGACCTGTTCCACCTGACGCAGCGGTATCCCGGGTTCGTGCTCGCCGACGCCGGGCACAGCCCCCGGGCGGAGAACGTTCTCTACGGCCGATACGAGGGGTGGAACCTCCGCGCGTTCGACTTTTGGTTCGAGGCCGGCCACGGGCCCCGCCGGGTCGCACGCCGCTACAGCGTCCTCGCGGCCGAGGCCAACGTGGACATCCCCCCGGCCCTCATCTGGCACGCCGGCGACAACGAGCACACCCCCCTGGCCGCCCGCAGCGCCGCCGGGCGGGTGGGGCCGTGGCGGGTGGTGGCGGGCGCGGCGTTGGCGCCCCGGCTGGCGGAGGCGTTCGGGCCCCTGGCGGGCGAGCCCCTGAACGTGCAGACCCTCGGCCGATCGATCATCCTGTGCTCGCCGGCCGTCTGGAAGGCAAAGGTCCTGCCGGACCGCATACGCCAGGCCGTCGCCGCCCTGGAGGTCCTGCGGGCCGGGTGCGGGGCCGCCTGACCGGGCGGCGCTTGCGGTCCGGGCGGCTTTCTGATAGAAGGCGCCCTGGGCGCCGGGATGGGAAAAGAAGGAGATCGCGAACGTGCGAAAGCTGACATGCTTGCTGACGACGCTGGTGCTGGCCGGCGGGGCCGGCGGGTGCAGGGACCAGCAAAGGGAGGCCCGGAAGCGCCTCGCCGAGCACCACGACCTGGCCAGGAGGCACTACGGGCATGCCGTCGCCTTGCTGGCCAATCCGGTCTACGTGGACGCGGTCACGGGGCTGGGCTACGCGACGGCCGAGACGGTCATCCTGAAGGACGGCAAGAGCACCTACAGCGGGGTGGTCACCGCGACCGAAACCGGGTACCGGATCAAGGACCGCACCGGCATGGTTTACGACGTGCTCGCCGAAAAGGTCAAGAGCATCGTCCCCTACAAGCCCCGCCCCGAAGACATCAGGCTGCCCACCTCCCAGCCGCAGGCCGCAACCCCAACCCCCGCCACCCAGCCCGGCGTCGCCCGCCGGGCCCTGGAGCTGCTCGGGGAGGCGCGGAAGCTCGTGGGCGACGCCCTGGCGGCGAACCCGGACACCCCGCCCGGCACCCGGGCCGACGCCCAGCTCCTGCTGGGGCAGATCGAGGTGGCGAGGGGACAGCACCACTTCGTGCAGGGCGAGCGGATCCGGGGGGAGGCGGCCCAGATGCGGCGGATCAGCGCCGGCCTGCTGGAATCGGCCCGCAACAGCGCCATCCTCGCCGAGTTCAACCGCGCCCTGGCCAACATGCCCCGCAAGAAGGTCCTCGCGCTGCACCAGCAGACCTCCGGGGAGGCCGACGCCGTCTCCGCCAGGCTCAAGGCCACCGAGGGCGAGATCGAGAAGCTCCGAGGGGAAATCCAGGAGCTGACGAAGAAGAACGTGTCCCTGGGAGCCAAGGCGCGGGATCTCCGCGACCGCAGCAACAAGGCCAGCGGGCAGCAGGGCTACGACCTGCTGACCGCCGCCCACAAGGTCGAGCGGGAGATGAACGGCAACAGCGGGCAGGTCGCCGCCCGCCAGGACCGCATCAAGAACCTCAATGAAGACCAGACGATGCAGCAAGGCCGACTGCGGGCCGTTCGGGGAAAGCTGGACGCCCTGAAGAAGCGGCTGGACAGCATGGATGAGCGCAGCGCCGAAGCGACCCGGGCGATGAAGCAGGCCCACACCGAGGCCGCCGGGAATCTCCAGGAGGCCGGCTCCGCCGCCGCAGAGGTCTTGCAGGCCTGCCGGCGGCTGCTGGCGGAGGAAAGGCTGGCCCTGGAGGCCCTCGGCAGTGCCGAGAAGCACCTCGGCGATGCCGAGGCCAGCATCCGCGCCGAGCGGGACGCCGCCAAGAAGACCGAGCGCAAGCAGGACGCCACCAGCGAAATCCTCCGCGACCTCGCCGACGACAAGCACCTGGCTTCCACCGTGGCCCTGAAGGCCTCGGCCAGCCTGACCCTCGCCGACGTGCTTCAAAGCCAGCTCAACACCGCCAAGAGCAACGCCGCCCTGGCCAAGGACCTGACGGACGTGGCCGGGAAGCTCGGCCAGCAGGCCCCGCCGGCCGCCGGCCAGCTCAAGAGCTACCTGCCCGACCGAGCCTCCGTCCAGAGCGGGGCGATCGAGAAGTACCGCGCCGCCGAGAAAGACCTGGAGGGCATCCTCGACGCCCACCTGAAGACCGGGATCGGCAGGAACATCCGGTGGGTCTACCAGGCCCAACTGGCCGACACCTACTACGGGCACTTCCGGATGACGGGCGACACCGGCGTCCTCATGAAGGCCCGCGGCTTCGTCACCGACGCACTGGCCGGGAAGGAGCGCTCACCGTACCTGGCCTCGGTGCTGAACCTGAAGGCCCTGCTCGACCGAGCCGAGTCGAAACAGCCCTGATCGCGAGTTGCGCGACGTCGCGGATCATCTGAGAGGCCGGGGACTCCGCCGGCGGCGTTTTCGGCCCTCGAGCCGCACCCCCCGGGGAGGGTAACGGCTGCCCAGGACACCCCAATTTTCACGAAATAAAAGCTTGCGTGAATTCCGATTTGAAGGGATAATGGGAAGCGCAGGCGCGGTACCGAGGAGTACAGAGCCCTCGCATGTGCCTCCGTAGCCTCGCCCCACAGGGCAATCGGCCCCAGCCGGTTGCAGGAGAGAAGTCATGGGTGGCTACGAGAACCAACCTGTGGGAGAGCTGGCCAAGCAGTTGAAGGCCGGCTTGTTGCGTCTGCGGAAGGGATACGTCGACTCGACAGAAGCGCTCAGCCGGGTCCTCAAGCCAAACCTCGAGTATCCCTACGAGTTCGTCGTGTACCGGCTGACGGGGTACCGCCGGCCGCGGCCGCAGCCCATCCTGCCGCTGCGCGGCGCCAGCCTGCGGCGGGACCTTGCCCGGCTGACGCTGGAGCTGTGCGAGAGCTTCGACCTGCCGGTGGGGGCGTACGACGAGCCGGCGTATGACACGGCCGCGCTGGCGCGGCGCTTCCGGGTGTCCACCAAGACGGTGCGGCGGTGGCGAGACCGCGGGCTCATCGCCCGCAAGCTGCTCTTCGAGGACGGGAAGAAGCGGATCGCCTTCCTGGAAAGCTCCGTCCGCGCCTTCGCCGAACGCCGCCGGCGGGCCATGCTCCGCTCCGTCCGGTTCTCGCAGATGTCACTGGGGGAGCGCGAGGACATCATCCGCCGCGCGAAGCGCATGGCCCGGCGGACGGCATGCTGCCTGCACGAGATCAGCAAGCGGCTGGCGGGCAAGACCGGGCGGGCGGTGGAGACGATCCGCTACACCATTCGCAAGCACGATCGCGAGAACCCCGACGACGCCGCCTTCCCCGCCTACGACGCCCCCCTGGACCTGCGGGCCAGGGAAGTCATCTACCGATGCTTCCTGCACGGCGTCTCGCCGACCGCGCTGGCGGCGCGGTATCGCCGCGGGAGGGGCAGCATCTACCGCATCATCAACGAGATGCGGGCCCGGAACCTGCTCGATCGAAAGGTCGGCTACGTCTACAACCCCCAGTTCGACCTGCCCGGCGCCGAGGAGATGATCCTCGGTGCCGGCGAGGAGAGCCCTCCCCCCAGGCCCCCCGCCAGAAAGCCCAGGGCGCCCGCCGACC
>CAZNSB010000402.1:0-2433 GCA_964575155.1 uncultured Planctomycetaceae bacterium
TGCGAGCAGTGGGCACAGGGAGTGACCTTCAGGTAGAAGTACGCCTCCGACCAACTGTTGGCGAGCAGCGGCTCCATCGGTCGGCATGTCCCACTGGCCGGGAGGGGCGTTCGTACCCGTCGCCCCGGGCGCGCCCCCCGAGCGGCAGGGCTCGGGAGGGTGCCGGGGCGGTCAGAACGAGACGTCCGGCGGCTTGGGCGTCTTCGGCGCCGGCGGCGTCGTGCCCGCCGGCTGGGTGGTCGGCCCCGGCGGTGCGGCCTTGCCCATGCCCTCGAACGCCTTTTTCATCATTTCACCGAAGAGCTTTGCGAATTGCTCCATGGCCGGGGCGAGGTGCGTCTCCGCCAGCTCTTGGGCCTTGGCCTCGAGGTTGCCCTGATTGATGGAGCCGTCGTTGATGCCGGCGGCCAGGGCGTCCACGAGCTTGCCGCTGGCCACGGCCATCTTCCCCCCCAGCACCATCATCTGCTTCAGCAAGGGGTCGGCCTGGATCTTCCAGTCCTGGTCGGTGTAGATGAAGGTGATCTTTTCGCCGTCCGGCTGGGTGACGACGACGGTTTCGCCCTGGGCCTCGAACTGGAGCTTGGAGGTGTCCATGAGGGGCCCGAAGATGTCGTCGGCCTTGGGCGGAGACGGCCGCGGAGGTCCGGCGGCGGGCTCGGTGCCCGGGGCCCCCGCCGGCCCGCCGGCGTTGAACAGCGCCTTGATCTTCCCGGCGGACGCGTCGCCGAAGCGGGTCCGGACGAGCTGCTCCAGGGACTGAAGCTTGGTCTCGATGTCCTTCACCGCCAGCATCTGCCGGAGGGCGTTGGCCTCCTCGGCGCCGAACAGCTCGATCATCTGTTCCGGCTTGCCGGCGCTGGCGACCAGGGCCAGCGCCTGAAGCCGCTGCCGGAGCGACTGCACCGGATCGGCGCCCGCCGGCAGCCGCGCCGGCTGGGGCGCGGCCGGCGGGGCCGCGGAGGCGGCCGCGGCAGCGGCCTGGCGGTCCCTTCGCTCGGCCAGCTTGCCCTGGTCTGCCAGCAGGTCTTCGTCGCCGCCGGCGGCATAGACGCACGGCGGGCCGTCGATCTCCCTGTCGAAGTCGGCGGTGTCTTCCGGCTGGTCGGGGGTCTCGCAGCCCGTGGCCGCCCAAAGCAGCAACGCCGCCAGGATCGTTGACGCTTGCTTCATGTTTGCGGCTCCTGAGAGAAGTCAGCCTGCGCGCTTGCCGTCGCACCTATCATAGCAGCCCCGCCGGCAGGCGACAAGGTTGGAAGAAAGAGCGTCGACGGTCCGGGTGCATCCCTTGTTTGTAGGCGGGACAGCGGACTCTGCCCCCTGGCGGCATCTGATAGTAGCCACGGGCGTGAGCCCGTGGTTTGGTTGCGGACCGGCCCCACGGAGCCCCGGGAGGGGCGATTGACGGCCTCAGTCGCCCCGCCGGGGCTCCATGCGAAAAGGCCCTTGACCACCCCGGGCTCGCGCCCGGGGCTATTCTCATTCGTGCCTGACGGCACGGAAGACCTCTCCGTGCATCGCGCCGGTCGCCTGCTCGCTGCGCTGACCGGACATCTGCCCGCCTTCGCTGCCTACAAACAACGGATGCACCCCAACGGTCCTTGGGCCGGTCGCGTTCACCCGATGCCGAGGAGGGTCAGCACGTCGCGCTCGACGATGCCGCGGAGGACCTCTCGGGGGACGACCGGGAGGTTGGTCCCGTGGGTGATCTCGTTCAGCCGGTAGAGTTGTTCGATGGCCGCCGCCGCCGTGGAAAAGGGGAAGTCGCTGCCGAACAGCAGCTTCTCGTCGACCCCGCGCTGGTAGCCCGACAGGAGCGACTGGTAGGCCTCCCAGGGCCTCCGCAGCAGGGCGGCGACGTCGGCGTAGACGTTGGGGTGCTTGGCCAGCAGGGCGATGGTCTCGTCGGACCAGGGTCTTCCCATGGCGGAGAGGACCAGCCTCAGGTCGGGGAAGGCCCGGGCGACCTCGTCGAAGAGGTGGGGGCGGGCGAATTCCAGCACCGCCTGGGGGGACAGCTCCACGCCGCTCTCCACGAACACCGGCAGCCGCTCGGCGGCGCAGAACTCGTAGACCTTCATGGCCCGGGTGTCGGCGGGGTGGAAGGCCTGCCCGGCGGGGCTGAGGGTGACCGCCGCGAAGTCCGACCGGGCGGCGATGTTCGCCAGCCGCTCCAGGGCGTCCGGCTCGGCCGGATCGACGGCGGCGATGCCGATCATCTTGTCGCGGTGCTGGGCGACGTGGTCGCCCAGGAAGGCGTTGGGGACGTCCGCCTGGAGGTACAGGCTGCGGAAGCCCCACACCAGCGTGCGGGTGATGTCCCTGGCGGCGGCGGCGTGCTCGCCCGGGTCGGCGGGCAGGTTCGCGTCCCCCCCGTTCCGCATCAGCCAGCCGGCCGAGCCCGTCCCCATCTGGTCGGGCGAGGCCCAGATT
>CAZNSB010000402.1:2443-5075 GCA_964575155.1 uncultured Planctomycetaceae bacterium
GGCGGGCTGCCGCCCCCGCGGCGCTTGTTGGCCGGATATCGCCGGGCAGCGACGGCGGCAAACTGCGGCGTCTATTAACTGCAATTCCGCCAGGCCTTGTCGAGGATTTTCTTTTGCCCCCGGCCGGGGGGGCCGCCCAGGCGGGGCAGACCGGCGAGAATCGCCGGTGCGGTGGCCGGGCGAGGCCTCCCATGGCGGGCGGCGCCGACGGGGGCGAGTCGATTGGCCGGGCGGTGCCTGCCTACAATGGTGAAACCTCGGTCCTGCCACGGACGTATGTTGTTACAGGAGAGGGCAATGCGGTTTGAGAAGCTGTTGCTTGACATTGAAGTCCAGCGGGACTTCTTTTCCCCCGGGGGTGCGTGCTTCGCCCGCCCGCATCTCCAGGCGGCCCGGAACGTCCGCCGGCTGTTCGCCTGGGCCCGGCGGGGGAGGAATCCGGTGATCTCCACCATGCTCCGAGTCCGCGCCGGGCGCGTCGGGCCGCTGGCGGCCGTGCCCCACTGCATCGACGGCACCGACGGAGAAAAGCGCATCAGCGGCGCCCTCCTCCGCCACTACGTCAACTTCGGCATCCGCAGCGTCACCGACCTGCCCGCCGACGTCTTCAGCCGCTACCAGCAGGTGATCTTCGAAAAGCGGCACACCGACATCTTCGCCCACGCCCGGGCCGAGAGGCTCCTGACCGAGCTGAACGCCGGAACCTTCGTCGTCTGCGGCGCCGGCAGCGCCGGCGGGATCGTCGAGGCGGTCGTCGGGCTTCGGGTTCGCGGCTTCAAGGTCATCCTGGCGGCCGACGCCATCCTCGATCTGGACTGCCCGGACGCGGAGTTCGCCTGGCTGCGGATGCTGGCCAAGGGGGCCGTCCCCCTGAGCACCGACGAGATCGTCGCCGCCCCCCAGGCGGTCAGGCGCCCCGCCGGGCGGCTTCTTCCCCGCCCCGGACGCGCCCTGACCGGGTGAGCGCGGGCGCCGGCGGGCGATTGTCCTTGCGTTTTTCCCTTTCCGTGGTACATCCTCCTGCATGAGCGGAGCGACGCGGGAGTGGACGGTCCTGGAGCTGATCGACTGGACGAAGGGCTACCTGGCCCGCGCCGGCGTCCGGGAGCCCCGCCTGTCGGCCGAGGTGTTGCTCGCCCGCACCATCGGGTGCGACCGGCTTCAGCTCTACACCCGCCACGGCGAGCCCGTCCCGCGCGAGCGGCTGGCCGTCTATCGCGACCTCGTCCGCCGCGCCGCCGACGGAGAGCCCATCGCATACCTCACCGGCGAGAAGGAGTTCTACTCGCTCACGCTGAAGGTCACCCCCGACGTGCTGATTCCCCGCCCGGAGACCGAGCTGCTGGTGGACGCGGCGGTGGAGTTCGCGCGGGGGTGGGCAGAGGGTGTTCGGCTGTGGGACGTCTGCACGGGCAGCGGCTGCGTGGCGGTGGCGGCGGCCAGGTGCGTGCCGGGGCTGTCGGTCCTGGCCACGGACATCTCCGAGCCCGCCCTGGCCGTGGCCGCTGAGAACGTTGCCCGCCACGGCCTCGCCGGCCGGGTCCGACTGGCCAAGGCCGACCTGCTGGCCCTGCCCCCCGACGCCGCCGACATGCACCCGCTGGACGTCGTCACCGCCAACCCGCCCTACGTCAGAGACGTGGACATGGACGGCATGCTCAGGACCATCCTCCACGACCCGGACGTCGCCCTGCGGGCGGGGCCGACCGGGCTGGAGTGCATCGCCCGGATCGTCGCCGACGCCCCCGGACGCCTCCGCCGCGGGGGGCTGCTGGCGATGGAGATCGGCCTGGGACAGGCCGACGCCGTCTATGACCTCCTCAACGAAGCCGGCGGATACCAGGACATCCGCGTCCTCAAGGACACCGCCGGCATCGAGCGGACCCTCCTCGCGCACAGGGAATGACAGGCGAGGGGCCACTGGGCGCGACTTGTCGGCCCGCGACGAAGTCTCGGGTTCAGGCTTGCCTTTTCCGACGAATCTGCCATGCTGTTGTCCCGGCAAGGATGCTGGGATGTTTTGAAGGATCGGAGGCCACATGGACAAGTTCATCATCCAGGGCGAGGCCCGCCTGCACGGGGAGGTCACCATCGGAGGGGCCAAGAACGCCGCCCTCCCCATCATGGCCGCCTGCCTGCTGGCCGAGGGCGAGAGCCGGATCCTCGGCGTGCCCGATCTGGCCGACGTGACGACGCTTTCGGCGCTGCTGGCCGAGCTGGGCGTCGAGGCCGACCGCGAAGGCGAGTGCACCAGGCTCCGCGTCGCCGACGAGGAGCGATCCCACGCGCGCTACGACCTGGTGCGGAAGATGCGCGCCAGCGTCTGCGTGCTGGGGGCGCTGCTGGCCAAGCGCGGGTACGCGCGGGTGGCCATGCCCGGCGGGTGCGCGATCGGCCCCCGCCCGATCGACATCCACCTCCGCGGGCTGCGCGCCCTGGGGGCAAGGATCGACCTGGAGGAAGGCGACATCCTCGCCCGCGCCGACCGGCTCCAGGGCGCCGAGATCTTCCTCGGCGGGCCCTTCGGGTCCACCGTCACCGGCACCGCCAACGTCATGATGGCCGCCGTCCTCGCCGAAGGCCGCACCGTCATCGAGTGCGCCGCATGTGAGCCGGAGGCCCAGGACCTCGC
>CAZNSB010000403.1:0-5053 GCA_964575155.1 uncultured Planctomycetaceae bacterium
GCGCCCACGGCGTGGCCGCGTGCCGCATCGTGAATCCGCGCACGGTGATGTAGTTGCGACCGGGTTTCGCCGGGTAGAACACGGTCCCGCGGACGTTGACCTCCACCTCGGCCTCGTTCGGATTCGCGCCCTTGAACTGGGCCCAGATCGTGGTTCCCTTCTCATCCACCGCGGCGAACCACAGCGGCGCCTCGCCCGCGGGTTTGAGCACGTCGTCGCGCTTGGCCGCCTCGGTCAGCCAGTGGCCGTTCAGGTACACCGCGCCCGTGTGATGCTCGCGGCCCTTCGGGTTGAACCAGTCGCCATGAATCGTGTCGGCGAACGGGTTGAAGTCACCGAAGAAGTTGTTCGGCAGGGTGACGGTCCAGGTATCGTGCTGCACCTTCTTCCATCCCGTGACGACCTCGGAGCCCTTGATCACGACCTTCTCGCCCGGTGCGGCCCGGTAGACGATGCGTTTGGCGTCGGACGTGCCGCCGCGGGGCGGGTTGATCCGTTCGCGATAGACGCCCGCGTGCACCGTGATGGTGTCGCCGGGCTGCGCCTTCCGCGCCGCGGCCGAGATCGTCTTCAGCATGCGCGCCGGGGAGCCGTCGTTCGCATCGTCGCCGCCGGGCGAGACGTGGTAGTCCCTGCCCGCCGCCTCCGCCGCGCGGGCGGTTGCCGCGCCGGCCAGGACCACGGCCGCGGCCAGGAGGATTGCGCCCGCGGAACGCCTCAACGTGACCGTCTGCATACGGCTCTCCTTTCGTCCACACCTCGCCCACATGTTGGGTGCAACTCTGATACCACCCGTGCGGCGGCAAGTCAATGACGCCATCCTCTCGCACCTCGGGCGACCCGCGGCATAGGCGGACACCTCAACGCTTGGCCGTCGGCGGCCACGCCGTCGCCGTCGCTGTCGCGGTCGCGGCAGATGGGGGCGTCGATGTAGCGCGGCGAGCAGATGTACTGCTCGTATACGGCCGTCGCGACGGCCGCCTACCGCTGCCGCTATTCTGATGGGCCCCTCACAACAGCGACAAGTATCACGCACGGCCCGGCAAAAGACGTTTTGGACACGGTGCGAATGCGTGTCTGTGGCGGTAGCCGTGACCTTCATTCCGCATTCCGAATTCCGCGTTCCGACTTTGGGCCGACGGGCACCAGGGACACAACCCTCGGGGCAACAGGCCCTTGACACGGGGGCGGTTATGGGTGTCCCCGGATTCCCAATTCAATTCCGCATCCCGTCCCCGGAAATCCAACCCCCCACGGAACTCCCCCATAACATAAAACGCAGGGTTACAGATGTGTTTTGCAGACCGTGACCTTCACGCTCTCGAAAACTTGCCGCGTACCACCTTAAACCCATATCTGATTACCCCTACTCCTATAACAAGGGACAAGCCTCCTGCCAAAACCCACGGCCAGAAAGAAGACCACCACAGCGGCTTTGCGCTCACGTGGACTTGCGACTCGCCGGTCTGTGGATCCACCCGCCTCAATCCGACGAACTCGTACTTGACGTCCTCCCATGGCCAGCCAAGCCACAAGGGAAACGGCCAGATTTCCGTGGTAGCCGTTAGCGACCTGTATCGGAAGAGCCCGCTCTCGTCACGCGGGGGGCGGCCTTCCAGAACCCTAAGAACCCGAACGAGAATGACCTTCTCGGAATACGGAACCTCTTCTCCCTCGGGGCCTACTTCCCGGGACTCCTGGTACACTTCCTCTCTTGGGTCTCCAACAAACCTGTACTGTACGACCCACCCCTCCAAATGCGAAGGCGATGGCGCCTGGCTTTCTTGGTCTCGAGGACTTGGACCATCCGCCCGTACCACAACGCTGTCCACGAGAGAACACAGAACGAGGCAAAACAACGAACGCGCGATCGCCGCTCGGGCGCTTCTCATGATTCACTCCTCACGCCTAGAAGCGCGCTTCGGGGAACTTCCTTACACAGGCATCAATAAAACCCTGATAAAAGCGGGCCTGGACGCCGTAAGCTTTCACCTCCGTCTGTCGCTGGAATTGGCTGCTGTTCCACGTATCCGTAAAGGACCTCTTCTGCTGGTAGGCCTCTGACTGGAGCGCTTCCATGTCGCGTACATGAGTACGCTCATGTTCTGCTCGCGCCTGGTAAACCAAATCGGGACATGGCTTGCCTGACGGATATTCCACGTGAGCCCCCACAGGAGTAACTCTGCCGAACACTTTGGTAGGAGGGCTATGCTTATGCACGTCTGCGTCGATCTCGGACCGTGTTGTGCCCTTCGCATTTGCGTACCGACGACCGTGATCCTCTGAAAACGCCTTTTCCTTTCTTGCTACGGGAACACATTCGCAGCAGTAGTCCCGGGACCAAACAAAGTCCTCCGGTGACCGCTCGGGCGGCAGATCGCTCTCCCAGAATACCGCCTGAAGAATGTCTACCCAGAGGGCTTCCCACGCGTATCCGTAGGCCTTATAGTCCGGATGGTCCCCGGCGGTTTCGTTTGGGAAGTACTGAAGACCTTCCGGATCGCGGCTAACAGTCGGCTGCGATGTAACATACTCATACAACCCCATCCCATCCTCATACCCAATCGGATCGCGCTGGAGGAAGCGGCCGAGGCGAGGGTGGTAGACGGCCTGGGCTTCGGATGGCAACGCGAGGGGCAGGACTAGGACTGCCGAGAGGGCCAGGGGGGCGATGCGGACCATGGCTTGGCTCCTGTGGCAAGGGTCAATCGGCTCAGTGAACATCCTCGGACCACTCGCTGACCTGGTCGTCGGCGTCGTCCGCGCCGTTCAGGACCAGGACCTGGCCGTACGGGTCGTACATGTAATGCACCCAGCCGACGGAGCGGCCATGTGGCCTGTATCATCATCACGCTTCGCGATGACCATGGCATGCGCGCCTATGCGAGCCGGCTTCAATTTGACGGAAACTTGCCTACGGATGAACCCCCCGGATTGCCTATGGGCCAAGCTCAGCACCATGCAAGACGAAGTCTACGGCCAGCCATATCGCCCCAAACAGTAATAGGACAAGGCCGGTAACAGCCAACCAGTATAGCACGGGGTGCTCAGACCGCTTGAGTTGCCCCTGTTTGCCCCGCCAAATCCAGCCGGGAATCACCCCTCGACATACCGCCCCACTTACGGCGCACGCCACACCCAGCACGGCAAAGACACCCAGGCTTGCCGCAGTAATCTGTTTTGCGAGTGGCGCGTTGGAAGGGTCCCCAAACTCAAGAAAGCACGCACTCACGATCGAGACGGCAAACGCCACGATGGTCCCAACCGCAAAGGCTCGCCACAAGATAAGCCAAGTCATAGCTCATACCTTAAAGTCATACAATTGCGCTGAGAGCAAAATAGATTCGGCGTTTTGTTGTCTTGTTTACGGCTGCGTCCTGCGGTAAAGCCGGCAACAAGCCTCGTACTGCTCTTTGGGCAGTATCGTGCCCTGCGTAATCATATTCTGGGCAGCCAGTGTGCCCAAGTCAAACACAAGGTCCCCAATCGCAGCGCCAACGGTTCCTGCAGCCGCCCCGCCAATGAGCCCCCCGGCCGCGGTGCCCCCAGGCCCGGCAGCTGACCCGGCCGTTCCGCCAGCAGCCGCCCCGCCTGTCCCAGACGCGGCGCCGACCAGTATCGAACCAAGCGGAAGGCTCAGACAATCGATGGGGATTATCTGGGGACACAATACCATTTTCTCTCCCCCCTTCCTCCGGTTGCCGGGGGTGCCGGGCACAAGCCGCCGGTCGGGCGGCGCTGGAGCCGCCGAAGGAACGAGAGGTTCCCCCACGGCCGGCCCGTCCGCCACCTGCCGTCTGCAATCCCGCAATCCGTCATCACAAGTCCGAAATCGAGAATCTTGAATCGAAAACGCCATGGCGGAGAGGGAGGGATTCGAACCCCCGGTGCCCGCAAGGGCACGCCGGTTTTCAAGACCGGTGCCATCGTCCGCTCGGCCACCTCTCCGTGGCGATTCTGGCCCGTATTCTAAGGTTTTGCGCCCACTGTCGTCCACCCCGTTTGTGCCGCGCCCGCCCTCCGACGCCAAGTATTCCGCCAAGTGCGCGGCGTCGTCTGTGCCGGTCATGCCGTGCCGCGCTATGCGGCGAACTTTGCGCCCGAGCGGCGGGCCGTGCTGGATGAGAAGGCCACCGCCGTCTTTCACTTCGACGGCGATCTCGCCGGCGAGACGCACGGCGATGCGACGATCGCCGCCGTCGCCGGGCCGGGGCGATGACCGGCGAGTCGGCTACCGGCGGTAGTGGTCGATGACGCGGCGCACGGAGCCGCCGATGGCCAGTCTCACGCGCGTGCGGCGTCATCCCCGAGGACAAAACCCCACGGTGAGCCGGCTTGGGGACTGCCAGAACTCCCGCTTGCCGCAGGCAAGCCAGTCCCTTATGCTCGATGCCCGATCGTCCCGTTCACGCTGAACCCGTACAGAGACCAGAGTCAAGGAATCCGGCATGCGAAGTCCAAGACGATGGATGCCTGCGACCCTGTGGGGAGCGGTTATGCTGTTGTGCGCGACCTGCGGGGATCTGGCCGCGAGCGTGGAGGGCCGGTACGTGCGGATCGAACTGCCCCAGCGCGCCACCCCGATGCGGGAGGGGCGGATCCTGTCGGTCGCGGAAATCCAGGTCGTTATCTGGGGACACAATACTATTTTCTCTCTTGCGTCTTGGGCCGGCCGGGGGTACCGGGCACCAGACGCCGGTCCAGCCGCCGCTCCAGCCGCCGCAGAAACGCCGGGCTTCCCAGCGGCCGGCTCGTCCGCCCGTGACGCCGTAGCCGCTCAAGGACCGCCTCGTCCTCGTCGGTCGCCAGGAACGCCCGCCAATCGTTCACCTCGAAATTAAGGTGTGTGTCGCCGGAACTAACCGGGCAACCCCGGCACCACGACTCGTGCGAGGCGCGTCATGGGTTCCTGCTACCGCGCCCGCACGCTCGGGCCAAGGAAATTAAGGTGTGTGTCACCGGAACTCCACACCGGAACTCGCACCTCGGGCGGCCGGGGGCAGCGGCGGATTCGTGCGTGCCGCCAGCCGGCCCTGCCTCGCCTCTTCCCATT
>CAZNSB010000404.1:0-1489 GCA_964575155.1 uncultured Planctomycetaceae bacterium
CCCCGCCGCCCGGCTGGCGGGCGGGGCCATTCACCGCGCCGGCCGCAAGGACCAGTCCTACGCCCTCTTCGCCCTGCCGCGAGAATCCCTCAGCCGCGTCCTGCTGCCGATCGGGCGCGCCGGGGGCAAGGCGGAGGTCCGCCGCATCGCCGCCCGGGCGCACCTGCCCGTCGCCGCCAAGCCCGACAGCCAGGACATCTGCTTCGTGGACGGCGAGTACGTCGAGCTGCTCCGGGCCCGCAGCCCCGAGGCGCTGAGGCCGGGGATGATCGTCGATTCCGCCGGCAACGTCCTGGGCCGGCACGACGGGGTGGGGCACTTCACCGTCGGGCAGCGCCGCGGGCTCGGGGTCGCCGCCGGGGCGCCGCTGTACGTCACGCGGATCGACCCGGGCGCCGCCACGGTCACGGTCGGGCCGAGAGCCGAACTCCTGTCGGCCTCGCTGGCCGCCGGGCGGGCCAACTGGCACATCGCCCCGCCGCCGGCCGGCAGCGAGTTCCCGGCCGTCGTGCAGATCCGCTACAATCACGCCGGCGCCGCCGGGCGGGTGCGGATCACCGCCGCCGACGCCTTCGAGGTCGAGTTTGCCGAGCCCGTCGCCGCCGTCACCCCGGGACAGGCCGCCGTCGTCTACGACGGCGACCGCCTCCTCGGCGGCGGGTGGATCGATTGCTGAAAGCCACCAGCCACCAGCGACCAGGGACCAGTGAATCGTCGGGAGATCGCTATTCTTGGAATTCACCCGGGGGCGCTGGGGGACGTGGTCCTCTTCGGGCAGCTCCTCCAGGCCCTCCGCCGGGCGGGGGACGCGGTGCACCTCGTGGCGCGCGGCGAGCGGGCCCGCGTGGTGGCCGGGGCGGGCGCGGCCGACCGGGCCTTCGACTTCGATGCGCTGCCGATGGCGGACGTCTTCTCGGACCGCTCCGCGGCCGAGTGCGCCTTGCCGGCGGTTCTCGGCCGGTGCGACCTGCTGGTGAGCTGCTTCGCCGAAGGCGACGCGCGGGCGCAGCATCGTCTGGCCCGGCTGACCTCGGCGGGTCGGTCGCTGTTCCTGCCCGCCCGCCCGCCGGCCGGCCACGCGGGGCACGTGGTGGACTTCTGGGCCCGCGCCGCCGGGGTCGATTCGGTCCCCCTGCCGGACTGGCGCCCGCCGGCCGGGTCGGCCGGACCGCACCTGCTCCAGCGGCACGGCGTCGCCTGCGGGCAGGCGTACGTGTTGATTCACCCCGGCTCCGGCGGGCGGGAGAAGTGCTGGCCCCTGGAGCGGTTCGTCGATCTGGCCGAGGCCGTGAGGGAGCTGCCCGCGCCCCGGACCCGCCCGGGTCCCCCGCCGCCGGTCGTCGCGGCGTTCGTGGTCGGGCCGGCGGAGCAGGACTGGTGGGGCGGGGGCGTGCTGGACGCGCTGGCCCGGCGGTTCCCGCTTCTCGTCTCTCCGCCGCTGGAGGCGCTGGCGGGCCTGGCCGGGGGCGCGGCGGCGTACGTCGGCAAC
>CAZNSB010000404.1:1505-5048 GCA_964575155.1 uncultured Planctomycetaceae bacterium
GTGTCGTTGTTCGGGCGGAGGGGCGCGGCCCATTTTGCCCCCCGGGGGCGGCGGGTGCGCGTGCTCTGCGGGCGGGTCCTGGCGGAGGTCCCCGTCGCGGCGGTGCTGGAGGCGGTCAGATTGCTCTTGACAGGGCGGTAGGGTTGTGCGATGGATCGAGGTGCCCTTGACAGCCATGTCGACGGACAGGGCGTTCGTTCGCGAGAAAGGAGTCGCACCATGGAAGAGTACCTTTCCTTCCGCAAGATGATCACGCCGATCATCATTCAGATCCTCTTCTGGATCGGAGTGGCGCTGTGCGTGATCATGGGTTTGGCGGGCATTGTGGGCGGGATCGGCGCCGGCAGCGGGGTCGTCGTGTTGACGTCCGTGCTGATGATTCTGATCGGCCCGATCTTCGTGCGGGTGTACTGCGAGCTGATCATCATCATGTTCCGCATCCACGACGTGCTGACGGAGATCCGCGACGGGCGGAAGCCGGCCCAGGCCGGGCCCGAGGCGCCCGCGCCCACCCCCGCGCCCTGAGGCGGCCGCTCGTTGCGGCGACTGTCTGAAGACTGACCCTGTCCGGGCCGGGCCCGATCGGCGGCGCGGTGCCGGCGAAGCGAACAGCGCTGAACGCCAAGCCGCGGGGCTGGCCGTTCGGCGCTGTTGACGACGGGCATCGGGCGCCGTCAGCGCCGGCGGTATCGCCCGTTTCGGCGGACGACGACCCGGCGGTGAAGCAGTCTCCAAGCCGGCCCCGCCCTCGATTCATCGGACCCAAAGGGCTTCCCTTCCAGGCCTCCGTGGGGTAGGCTGTTCGCTCCTGCATGACTTCAGCGTGAGCGTTGTGCCATGATCGTCTCACTGAACTGGCTGACGGACTACGTGGACGTATCGGCGATGCCGGCGGCGGAGCTGGGCGAGCTGCTGACGCGGATCGGGATCTGCTGCGACGGCATCGACCGGACCGAGAGCGACGTCCTCTTCGACCTGGAGATCACCTCCAACCGCCCGGACTGCCTGGGGCATATCGGGGTGGCGCGGGAGATCGCCGCGGCCACGGGCAAGCCCCTCCAGCTCCCGGACCTGGGCGGCGTGCCGGAGGCGCCCCCCCCCGCCGGCGAGCTGACCGACGTGGCGGTTCCGGCGGCGGACCTCTGCGGCCGGTACACCGCGCGGGTGGTCCGCGGCGTGAAGGTCGCCCCCTCGCCGGGTTGGCTGATCGATCGGCTGGCGGGGGCGGGGCTGCGGGGCGTCAACAACGTCGTGGACGTGACCAACTACGTGCTGCTGGAGTACGGCCAGCCGCTGCACGCCTTCGACTACGACCTGCTGGCCGAGCACCGCATCGTCGTCCGCCGCGGCCGGCGCGGCGAGGAGATCGTCAGCATCGACGGCACCCGCTGCACGCTCACGGAGGAGATGCTCGTCATCGCCGACGCCGAGAAGCCCGTCGCCGTGGCCGGCATCATGGGCGGGGTGGAGAGCGAGATCAACGCAAAGACCGTCAACCTCCTCATCGAGAGCGCGCAGTTCGACCCGCTGGCGACGCGCCGCGCCGCCCGCGCGCTGGCGCTGATGACCGAATCGAGCTACCGGTTCGAGCGCGGCGTGGACCCCGTCGCCGTCGACGCCGCCAGCCTCCGGGCCTGCCAGCTCATTCTCCAGACCGCCGGCGGGCGGCTCGCCCAGGGCCTCGTCGACGTCTGGGCCGATCCCTATCAGCCCCCCCTCGTCACCCTCCGCACCCGGCGCTGCCGCGACCTCCTCGGCGTGGACGTCGACGACAAGACCCAGGCGGGCATCCTGCGCCGGCTGGGGCTGGCGCCGAGGCTGGCGGGCGGGAAGATCACCTGCCGGATCCCTCCCTGGCGGGGGGACCTGAGGCGTGAGGTGGACCTGATCGAGGAGGTGGCGCGGCTTGAGGGGTACGAGAAGATCCCGCTGCACGACCGGGTGGCCCACGGGGTGGGGCCGGTGAGCGTCGAGGAGCGGGCCCGTCGCCGGCTTCGGGGGGCGCTTTCGGCGGCCGGGCTCGATGAGGCGATCACCTACGGGTTCATCGACGACGCGGAGGCGGGGATGTTCGGCTTCGCCGGCGGCGTCCGCGTGGACCCCGCCGCCCGCCGGAGCAACAACCTGCTCCGCCCGACGCTGCTTCCCTCGCTGCTGGCCGCCTGCAAGAGGAACCAGGACGCCGGCAACGCCGACGTCGGGCTCTACGAGCTGGCCGCCGTCTTCCCCCCCGCCGGCGACGACGCCCTGCCCGCCGAGTACACCCAACTGGCCCTCCTCGCCGGGCGGGACCTCCGCGAGCTGCGGGCGGCCCTGGAGGCCGCCGCCGATGAGGTGGCCCCGGGCGCGAAGCTGGAGGTGGTCCCCGCGGCGGTGGGCGGGCTCGCCCGGGACGCCTCCGCGGAGGTCCGCCTCGACGGCGAATGCGTCGGCGCCGTCGGCAGGATCGCCCCCGAGGTCCTCGACGCCTACGGGCTGGACGGGCCCCTGTCGGCCGCCACCATCCGCTTCGACGCCCTCCTCCAACGGGCCGGGAACCTCCCCGCCTACCGACCCCTGCCCAGGTTCCCCCCCGTCAGCCGGGACCTCGCCGTCGTCCTCGACGAGCACCTGCCCTGGAGCCGCCTCGAGCAGGCCATCCGCTCCGCCCACCAGCCGAGGCTCGAGGCGGTCGAATACGTCACCACCTACCGCGGGCGGCAGGTCCCCTGCGGGAAGAAGTCCGTCACCGTCTCCCTGACCTACCGCAGCGGCGAAGGCACCCTCCGCAGCGAGGAGGTCGAGGCGATGGTGGCGGAGGTCGTGGCGGCGGTGTCCGGGGCGCTGGGGGCGGCCCTGCGGGAGTAGGGCGCCCCTTGGGGCGTCGCCGCCGCGGAAGCGGACGACCAAACGGATGACCCGCGACACCGACAGCATCTGGCGGGCGGACATGCTGGGGCGATACCCCATGGACTCCAACGCCATGGTCGGCGACCTCGACGCCGAACGCTTCGGGCTGCTGCTGACGTACGTGGAGGAGACCGCCCACGACCCGGAGCTGGCGGAGGTCATCGGCGAGATCGCCCGCCGCCACCCGCGGCACCTCCGCGTCAAGGAGCTGTTCGAGACCTTCGAGGCCTACCGGCGGATCGGGCAGGACATCTACGAGAGATGGCGCGACGGGCGGGTGAGGCGGATCTACGAGCTGTGCGCCGGGCACGGGCTGCTGGGGCTGCTGCTGGCGAACCGCTTCGCGGCGGTGGAGGTGGTGTGCGTGGACTCGGAGCGGCGTCCGGCCTTCGATCACTACCGCCGCGTGGCGGCGGGGATGTCCCTGCCGCTGGCGAACCTCTCCTACGTCCAGTCCGACGTCGCCGCCGTGAGCTTCCCGGCGGGCAGCTACGTCGTCTGCATTCACGCCTGCAACGAGCTGACCAGGGCGGTGCTGGAGCGGGCCGTCGCCGCCGGGGCCTGCTTCGCGGCCATGCCCTGCTGCATTCGCGAGGGCACCTACCTCCGCCGGATCAGCCACGTGGACGACCGCATCCGGTACGCGGCGGCGGT
>CAZNSB010000405.1:0-4996 GCA_964575155.1 uncultured Planctomycetaceae bacterium
GACCGGACATTTCTATTCGGCTCAAACACCGGACATTTCTATTTGGGTTTGACAAAATGTCAAAGAAACGCTGGCCTCTCGGCCGATACCCCACTAGGATTGACCGTCGCAGCCAGGCGACGGGCAGCACGAGGTGCAGGAATGTTCGGGAAGGCATGGGCGACGCGGGTGTTGGGCGCTGTCACGTTGATCGCGTCGGCCGCCGGCTGCAACCTCCGGCCCAGGGTCGTCATCAGGAACCTTCCCGTCGACGCCATCGCCGAGGCCTCCGGCGCCGGGCAGAGAGGGGGCCGGCCCGGCAGGAAGGTCCCCCCGGCCAAGCCCGCCAAGCCCGCCGCGGAGCGCCCCAAGCCGCCGCCGGGGTGGGTCCCCCGCGTCTTCGCCCGCCCGTGGAGGTGGATCGTGATCCACCACAGCGCCACGGACGTGGGATCGGCCGCCATCTTCGACCGCGCCCATCGGGCCAGGGGATGGGACGAGCTGGGGTACCATTTCGTGATCAACAACGGCCGGGGAGCAGGCGACGGGGCCGTCGAGGTCGGCAGCCGGTGGGCCAAGCAGAAATGGGGCGCCCACTGCAAGACGCCCGACAACGCCTACAACGACTACGGCATCGGCGTCTGCGTGGTCGGGAACCTGACCAGGAAGCTGCCCTCACCCGCGCAACTGCGGGGCCTGCGGAAGCTGGTGTTCTTCCTCTCCGACCGCTACCACATCGAGCCGGACCACCTCATCGGGCACCGCGACGCCCCGGGAACCGCCACCCGCTGCCCCGGCAAGGCGCTGCACCGGTACGTGCACAAGGTCCTCCGGCCGGAGTTGGCCCGCCGCCGGCGGGCGAGGGGACAGTAGCCGACGCGCCCGTGGCCAGACGAGCCAGCGGATCGCCTCGGGGGCCCGCATCGCCGCCGGGCGGACGGTCCGCGGCGGGCTATTCGTACTCATCCGGGTTGACGGCCGGCTTGGTGGAGGGCTCGGCCACGGGCAGCCCGGTGGTCGGCAGGGGCTCCTTCACCTCCGCCGGCTGCGTGGCAGGCGGGGCGGGCTCCTTGACCTCCGGCGGCTTCGGCGCCACCGGCGCCGGGGCCGGCGGCTTGACCTCCGGCAGCTTCGGCGCCACCGGCGCGGGCGCGGGCTCCTTGACCTCCGGCAGCTTCGGCGCCACCGGCGCCGGGGCCGGCGGCTTGACCTCCGGCGGCTTCGGCGCCACGGGCGCCGGGGCCGGCGGCGCCACCGGCCGAGGCGGAACCACCGCCGTCGGCACCGGCCGACCCCCCTGCCCCGCCGGCCGCAGCACGATGACCTGCTCGGCCTCCACCACGTAGCTCCGCAGCCTCTCGTCGAACTTCGGCGTCCCGATCACCCCCACGTACGCCCCCACGTGCTCCTGGAGGTTGACCCCCCCGGTAATGCACTGCACGTAAGCGTAGATCACGCGGGTGTCCGGGTCGCTGACGGTGTAGCGTTTGGGCCCGGTGGGCCCGCCCTGGAAGAGGCGGCTTTCGGCCAGCAGCCCCTCCGCGGCGTACATTCGCCGCAGGCGGGGAGTGGGCACCTGGTCGCCCTTGGTCTCGGCGGCCAGCTTGTCCTGTTTGACCTTGACGCCGGCCAGCAGCGTCTCCACGTCCTTGAGGTCGTTGGCCAGCTCGATCTCGCTCTGGATGTACTTGATCCGCGCCTCCACGAAGGGGGCCAGGGTCCCGCCGCCGGAGCCGGCCAGCGCCTGGTAGCGCTTCAGCAGGGCCTGGAGGTCCCTCTGGCCGCGGGGCTTTTGGAACTCCTCGTTGAGGGCGGCCTCGGCGGCCTCGAAGGCCGCCACGTCCTTGGCCACTTCCCCGGCGGGCTTGCGGGTGACGACGACCCGCGGCGTCTCCTCCAACCGCGGCCCCACGGGGGGGACGGGGACCTCCCGCGTGGTCGGGCCGGCCGGACGCGTCCTCGGCGCGACCCCGGGCACCGCCTTGACGTACTGGGAGCTGATCCACAGATACGCCCGCCGCGGCGGGACGATCATGTAGTAGTCGCCGGAGGAGCCCAGGATCATCACCTTCTCGCCGACGTTCAGGCGGGTCTGGACGGCCTCCCTCCGGTCCGGATACAGGCTGCTGCCGGCGCGGACGAGGATGTTGGTGCCTCTGACCGTCCCCACGTTGCCGTCGGCCTTGACGTACCGTTTCGAGATCAGGCTGTAGCAGCCCTTCGGCGGGAGGATCTTCAGCCAACCGAACTGCTCGTCCACCACCTGCACCGTCGCCGGGCGCGACAGCTTGGTGCAGGGATAGCTGTCTCCGGGCCCGCTGCGAACGTAGACGTTATCGCCGGTGACCGCCCCGACGTACTCGCCCGCGGGGCGGGGCGTCTGTCCCAGCGCCGCCACGGCCGCCAACGCCAGTACCGCCGTCTTCGGGAACATGTCTGCTCCTTTCAGGGCTGTCGAGGGGCGGCGCCGTGCGTCCGGCGGCGATGCCCGGCCGGCCATCGGGCGCCCGCACCGCCGAGGCACCTCACCGGGACCCGCTCGCGCGGGTCCGGAGCCCTTTTCCCAGTCACAGTGAAGCCTGCCTCGGGCGGAGGCTACCGCGCCGCCGCCGCCGTGTCAACTTTCCTGGATTTTCAGAACCCCGCCGGCGCCGGCTGCGTCTTCATCGCCCGCCGGGCGCCCCGCCACGATTCCCCGTTGCCCCTGCCGAAAGCGGGGCATATAGTACCGCCATGGGCGAGCCCGGCCACAGCCCGGAGCGCAACCGGAACCTCCACGCCCCCTGGCGGATCCCCTACATCCGCAGCCTCGCCGGCCAGCAGAGCGGCTGCTTCCTCTGCCGGGCAAGGGACGAATCCGACCGCGCCCGGGAGAACTTCCTGCTGTGGCAAACCCGGCGCTGCCTGGTGATGATGAACCGGTTCCCCTACACCGGCGGGCACCTGCTGGTGGCCCCCCGGGAACACCTGGGCTCGCTGGAGGAGCTCAGCGGGGAGGTCATGCAGGAGATGATGGAGCTGGTCCGGGACTGCCTGAAGCTGCTGGCCCACACCCTCCGGGCCGAGGGGTTCAACGTCGGCATCAACATCGGCCGCTGCGCCGGGGCCGGGCTGCCCGACCACGTGCACCTGCACATCGTCCCCCGGTGGAGCGGGGACACCAACTTCGTCGCCGTCCTCGGCGACATCCGAGTGGTGCACCAGTCGATGCAGGAGCTCCGGGAAGAGCTGCTGTCCGCCGGAAGGCAACTGAAGCTGCCGGAAGCGACGTATGCCCGCTGAGACGCCCAGGGAGGCTCTGGCGGCCCGGGAAGCGCTGCTCGCCGGGTGCGCCCTCCGAGCCGCCGACAGCGGCGGGCGGGCCTTTCCCGAGCCTCCGCACCCCTACCGCAGTTGCTACCAGCGCGACCGCGACCGCGTGGTCCACTGTTCGGCCTTCCGCCGGCTGGACTACAAGACGCAGGTGTTCGTTCCGCACGAGCAGGACCACTATCGCACTCGGCTGACGCACACCTTGGAGGTCGCCCAGATCGCCCGCACGCTGGCGTGGGCGCTGGGCGCCAACGAGGACGTCGTCGAGGCCGTCGCCCTGGCCCACGATCTGGGCCACCCGCCCTTCGGCCACGCCGGGGAGGGCGTGCTGAACGAGCTCATGGCCGGGGAGGGCGGGTTCGAGCACAACCGCCAGTCGCTGCGGATCGTGGACCACCTGGAACACCCCTACCCCGACTTCCGCGGACTGAACCTCACCCGAGCCGTCCGAAGCTGTCTGGCCAAGCACCGGACGCGCCACGACGCGCCGGAAATCGAGGAATTCGCCGACGGCCTGGAGGCCCCGCTGGAAGGGCAGTTGGTCGATCTGGCCGACGAGATCGCCTACACCGCCGCCGACCTGGCCGACGCCCTCTCCGCCAAGTGGATCGCCACGGAGCAGTTGGCCGGGCTGGCGCTGTGGCGGGAGGCCTGGCGGACGGCGGAGTCGGCCATGCCCCACGCCCGAGACATCCACAAGCGCATCCACGCCTGCCGGAACGTCCTGGCCCGTCTCGCCGACGACGCCATCGCCGAAACCCGCGGAAGGATCCAGGAAATGCACCTCGCCAGCCCCGCCGACGTGCAGCGCGCCCCCATGGCCTGCGCGGGCTTCAGCGAACGATGGGCCGGGCCCATCCGCCAGCTCCAGGAATTCCTCATGGAGCACGTCTACGAACACCCCGCCGCCCGGGCCAAGGACGGCCAGGCGAGGAAGATCATCACCGAGCTGTTCGAGGCCTATCTGGAGTCGCCGGCCCGGCTGCCGGAACGCTATCAGAGGCGAATCCCCGACCAGGGCATTCACCGCGTTGCCTGCGACTACATCGCCGGCATGACCGACCGCTTCTGCCGGGAAGAGCACGATCGGGTAACCAGAGGCGCCAGGTGAGCAAGACCCGCGCATGGCCCTGCATGGGCTTCAGGTTGGGCTGCGCGCGAGGCCGCGGCGGCCCCGGGGGGGCCGCCGCGGGAAGCTTCAAATACCCAGCTTGCCTTATTCGGGCTTTTCCTCTTCGCCCTCGCCTTCGGGCGGGGCTTGCTCTTCGGCGGGCGGTTCCGTCTCCTCGGGGGTCTTCTCGGGCTGGGCCTCCTCGGCCGGCGCTTCCGCCTCCGGCTCCTCCTCGATGAACACGTCGTCGAGGTCGGTGGCGTCCATTTTGCGGCGGAGCAGGTAGTAGACGTTGGTGGCGGCGGAGAAGAAGAACGTCGCCAGGAACGCCAGCACCACGCCGGCGATCAGGTACACGAACAGCGCCAGCACCCAGGACGCCGCCATCTCCGACCCGTTCATGGCCTCGTACTGCATCGGCCCGTGGAAGGAATCGAAGGTCGGCTGCGGCCACATGACGTCCAGCTTGTTGGCGCCGACGGCGTATTTGTCACGTCCGGCCAGACCCATCCACCACCCCGCCCAGGTGTGGATGGAGCGAAGCGTGAGGAAGGCAAATAGCCTCACGAACAGGTAACAGACCGTCCCGTACAC
>CAZNSB010000406.1:0-4964 GCA_964575155.1 uncultured Planctomycetaceae bacterium
CCACAACACGGCTTGCAAGCAAGCCGTGCCACCCGAGAGGTCGGGTTCTGAAACAGCTTCCAAGCCGCGGGGGAACAACGGGATGGGGATTCTTCGCTGGGAGCGAAGTTTCTCGCCTTTTTCACGTGCCGGCGCCGGGAGGTGGCTCTTTGGCATAAGCAGTTCTCGTGAAAGCGATTACCTGCTTTTTTCCGTGCGATTGACGGCACTACATAAGGGGTGGAGGGGGGCCAGGATTGTGGACTGTGGAAACTCGGATTGTCGATTCCAGGAAAGCCGATGGGATGAGAGGCCCAAATCGGCGGGGACGGGCGATAGGCGGAGAATCTCGGCTATTGCCTTCTGCGGCAAAGAGTTGGCGAAGAACGGCCCGCGGACGGCGAGGGGTAAAAGGGCCACTTGTGACATCCAGGCCAGACAAGGACTTACGACGGTTTCGGCCGCGCGGCTTTTACCAATCACCCGGCCGGGCCGGAACGCGTAAGAACTTTCGAGAAAGTCGGTTACATCGGTTAATGCCCGGTAATCGAAGGGTGAAAGTTTTTACTAATGGCAACCCGGGCGTGCCGGGGTGTCGGGCAGGGCTCCTGCGGAGACGGCGATGGAGAAGTGGATTCCCGGGAACAGGGTGGGAGGTTTGGCGCCCGGCGGCCCGCCGCCCGCTCGCCGGGGGCACGGGTCGTCTGTATAATGCGTTGAGAGGCCAAATGGGAAGGACGCGGGTCATTGTGGCGATGGCGCCGTTTCTGCTGCTGTCGGCCGGCGGTGCGGGCGGGGCGAGCACGAAGCCGGCGCGGGCCGTGCCCGGCAGGCCCGTGCGGGTGAGCCTGATCTTGGTCGGCGGCGGGCGCGTGCAGGGGCTGCTGGTGCGGGCCGACGCCGAGCGGGTCGTGCTGGGCGGCGGGGGAAAGCTCCGGGAGATTCCCATCGACCGGATCGAGCCGGCCAGCGTGTACATGGTCAAGCGGCAGGTGACGGACCTGTCCGATGCGAAGGCGCACGTGGAGCTGGGGGCGTTCTGCCTGGGGCACGGACTGAATCGGCTGGCGGAGCGCGAGTTCGCCGAGGCGCTGCGGATGGACGGGTCGCTGGCCGGGCGGATCGAGCGCGCCCGGGCCGCGGCCGCGCCCGCAGAGGCCGAGCGGGCCGGGCTTATCGAGTTCCGCCGGCCGAAGGTTCCCGAAAAGGACGTCCGCAAGTTCGCCCCCGCGACGCCGGCGCAGATCAAGGCCCACCGCGCCAAGGCCGAGGACTGGGCCCGGCGGACGAAGGCGTTCACCCCGACGCTGCACCGGGTGGAGACGGCGCACTTCCTGATCTACAGCGCCTGGCGGCGGAGCAACGACAAGCCGCTGGGGGAGGTCTGCGAGAAGACGTACGCGGCCCTGTGCCGCCAGTTCGACGTTGCGGGCAGCGCGAGCGTCTGGTCGGGGAAGTGCCCGGTGTACGTCTTCTGGGAGCGGGAGCCCTTCGAGCGGTTCTGCACGGAGGTGTACAAGAAGGGCGAGCCGAAGGCGAGCGGCTACTGCGGGTGGGAGGGCGACGGGTTCGTCTTCATCGCCATGGGGCCGTGCCGGTCGAGGCGCTGGTTCTACGAGGTGCTGGTGCACGAGGCGACCCACGGGTTCCTCTCGCGCTACCTGACGAACCGGAACGTCCCGAGCTGGGTGCACGAGGGGCTGGCGGACTACATGGCGGCGACGCTGGTGACGGGCGCGTGGGCCGGTAAAAGGTACATCATCGCCACCAAGCAGGCCGTGCGCAACGAGAAGCCCGTCGCCGGCGTCTTCGAGAAGGTGGGGCTGAACACGTTCGACTACGGCATCGCCCAGAGCTTCGTGCGTTTCCTGATCGCCCGGGACCGGGCGGGGTTCGTCCGGTTCATCCGGCTGATGAAGGAGGGGCAGTCGGAGGCGGCGGCGATGAAGGAGGCGTTCGGGTGGACGCGCCAGCAGTTTCTCCGCGAGTGGCGCCGCGCCGCCGCCAGGGCGGTGGGGAGGTGAGAGGCCCGCCGGGCGACCGGCGAAGGCAGGGGCCCTAGGCGGGGCCGAAGTCCACCCAGTCGCCGTGTTGGCGGTGCCATTGGGCGCACCGGGCGTGCAGCCGGGAAACCGCGTCGGCGCGGGCCGGATCGCCGGCGAGGTTGGCCGTCTCGAGCGGGTCGGCGGCGAGGTCGTAGAGCTCGGCGTCGTCCTCGGGGTCATATACATACTTATATTGGTCCGTGACGACGGCGCGGCGGATGTCGCCGATGGCCGGGTTGCCGGAGTAGCAGGCGAAGACGGGCCTTCCCGCCGGGGCGGCGCCGGCGAGGATGGCCCGGGCCAGGGAGGTCCCGTCCAGCCGGGGCGGGGCCGGCAGCGCCAGGGCCTCCAGGATCGTCGGCAGCACGTCGAGGTGGGAGACGGGCGCGTCGAACCGTCCCGGGGGGGCGCCGGGAAGGCGTATCAGCAGCGGGACGCGCAGGGCGGGTTCATACATCTCCATTTTTTGATACATTGCGTGCTGCCCCAGGTGGTCGCCGTGATCCGCGGTGAAGGCGATGACGGTGTTGCGGGCCTGTCCGGCGCGATCGAGGGCGGCGAGGACCCGCCCGACGGCGGCGTCGGCGAGGCGGACCAGCCCCAGGTGGGCCGCCCAGACCCGTCTCCACTGCTGGATGGAGACGCCCTCGGCGAGTTGGGCGGCGACGCCGCGGCGTCGGCTGGCGGGCTCGCCGTCGGCGGGGGCGCCCACGTTGGCGGGCAGGTCGAGCCGGTCCGGGTCGAACAGGGAGGCGTAGGGACCGGGCACCCACAGGGGCGGGTGAGGCGCCCAGAGGTACAGGAAGAGTGCGAACGGCCCGGAACGCGTCAGGCAGAAGCGCTCCGCCTGCCGGGCGAACCAGAAGTCCGGGAAGCGCTCCGGGTCGAGCGGCCAGACCGACGTGACGGCGTTGGAGTACCACGCGGGCGCCCGCCGCCCCCGGCGGTTCTCCATCACCTTGGTCTTGTACGCCTTGCCGGCCTCGTGCCGCTTCCAGCCGATCCCGCGCTCGTCCAGGGAACGCTGGTGGTCGGCCCAGGAGGCCCATGCGGCGAAGGTGAGGCGTCTCTGGAGGGGCGGGCGGACGCGGATGTGATCGACGCCGACGTGCCCGACGGCGTAGCCGGCCTCGAAGAGGCACTGGTGGATGGGCTTGAAGTTCCCGGCGCGGGCGCCCTTGAAGTCGTTGAACACGATCCCGTTGGCGGTGGGGTAGACGCCCGTCGCCAGCGCCGTCCGCGCCGGCGCGCACAGCGGGCAGGTGGTGTAGGCCCGCCGGAACGTCGCCGACTCGGCGGCCAGGGCGTTCAGGTTCGGCGTGACCTCGACGCCCGCCTGGACCCTGCCGAGGCTGTCGGCCCGCTGGTGGTCGGTCATGATGAACAGCAGGTTGGGTTTCGTTGTGCTCATTGCCGCAGTCCGGTGCTCGCGGGGTCATTCCATGATCAGCACGCCGGTGCCGTTGATGCGGTCGGCCTTGAGGTCCTGGAGGGCGCGGTTGGCGTGTTCGAGCGGGTAGGCGGTGGTGTGCGGGCGGATGGGGATTTCGGCGGCCTCGGCCAGGAGCCGCCGGCCGTCGGCGCGGGTATTGGCGGTGACGGAGTGGATGTTCCGCTCGTAGAAGACGTGGCGCTGGTAGTCCATCTGCGGGATGGGCGTCATGTAGATGCCGGCGAGGGCGAGCGTGCCGCCCTTCTGGAGCTTCTCCAGGGCCGGCGGGACCAGCTCGCCGGCCGGGGCGAAGATAATGGCGCTGTCGACCTTGACGGGCATCTCGTCGGGGCTGGCGCCGACCCAGGCGGCGCCCATTTCGCGGGCCAGGGCGCGGTGGCTCTCGCCGCGGGTGACGACGTAGACCTCGCACCCGCGGTGAATCGCCACCTGGATGACCACGTGGGCGCTGGAGCCGAACCCGTAGATGCCCAGCGTGCCTCCGTCGGGCAGCTCGCTTCGGCGGAGGGCGGCGTAGCCGATGATCCCCGCGCACAAGAGCGGGGCCGCGCCCCCGTCGGAGAAGCGGGCGGGAATCTCGTAGGCGAAGTCCTCGCCGACCAGGGCGTATTCGGCGTACCCGCCGTCGGCGTGGTAGCCGGTGAATCGCTGGTGCTCGCAGAGGTTCTCGCGACCGGCCTTGCAGAACCCGCACCGCCCGCAGGTGTGCCGCAGCCAGGCGATGCCCACGCGCTGCCCGACCCTCAGCCGACGGCACCCGTCGCCGACGGCGTCCACCGCGCCGACGGCCTGGTGCCCGGGGATGATCGGGAGCTTGGCCGGCGGGAGCTCCTTCTCGATGACGTGGAGGTCCGTCCGGCAGATGGCGCAGGCGCGGACCTTCACGCGGATCTCGCCTTCCGCCGGCCGAGGGTCGGGCACCTCGACCGGCACCAGCGGCGACGTTTCGACCTTCCCGTATTGCCGGAGCACCATTGCTTTCATGGCTTCGTTCCGAGTCCGCGGCCGAATCGCGGCGGGCCGGGACTTGACCGCCGCACTCATCATGATGGCCTCACGGCCTGTCGGATGTCGTCGGCGAAGGCCTTGGCGGCTTGGGCGACGGCGTCGGCCCACTTCATGCCGGCGTACTCTTTGCGGCGGAAGGCGTAGAGGACGGAGCGGCTGGCGTTGACGAGGGCGCCGGTGCCGTCGGGCTTGAACGCCGCCGCGCAGTCGGCGGCGGAGGCCCCCTGGGCGCCGTACCCGGGGACCAGGAAGATCTGCTGCGGCATGATGTCGCGCAGCTTCCGGGCCTCGTCGGGGTAGGTTGCGGCGACCACGGCCCCGACGCAGGAGTAGCCGCTGCTCCCGATCAGCTCCTCGTCCGCGCCGATGGCGGCGACCTGCTCGGCGACGTGCTCGTAGAGCTTTTTTCCGTCGGCGCCGGCGAAGTCCTGGATCGTCGCCGCCGACGGGTTGGACGTCCGCACCAGCACGAACAGCCC
>CAZNSB010000407.1:0-4962 GCA_964575155.1 uncultured Planctomycetaceae bacterium
GCTGGGGACGGTGTGCGTACCGGCGCGGCGGCGGATGTCGGCGCGGCGGCGGTGGATCGGGCACGCCGCCCGCACCGCCGGGAAGATCCTCGTGGACGCCGGGGCCGCCGACGCTTTGACCCGCCGCGGGAAGAGCCTGCTGCCTTCCGGCATCGTCGCCGTCGTCGGGAGGTTCGCCAAGGGCGCCAACGTGGCGATCGTGGGCCCGGACGAGGCCCGCATCGCCCGCGGGCTGACCAACTACTCCTCCGAGCAGTTGGAGAAGATCAAGGGCCTCCGGACGGCACAGATCGCCCAGGTCCTCGGCGACCGGCCTTACGACGAGGTCGTCCACCGCAACAACATGACCTTGGCGTAGTAGTCGTTCAAACCCGCATCCCCGCGATAACGAGGCCACGCGGACGTACGATCTTAATCTGTTGCCCGAGCTTCCTCCGCACCTTGCCGGCAAGCTCCAGGCGATGCTGCGTCGTCTGGTCGATGTAGTTCTCTACCTGCGAGATCGCCTTACCAGGAATCCTGCTCGCCGACGCGGATAGTCCCTGCGGAAGCACTGTACGTTGCCCCAGCCACCAGAGTCGCGAAAGCCACCCTCCAACTTCTTGTCCTCATCGGCTCTCCTCTTTCTTGATCACTCCCAAGTACGTCGCGCGTTCTCGTCCGCCATAGCCTTGGCGACGGCGGAGCACGCGCAGCATACTTTTGTATCGTCAACCGAGATCACTGATTACTGACCCCTGCCCCCTCTGCATATCACGGCCCGCCGTACCCGCAGATCGCATCGGCCGAGCGCTTTCCGTCCACCATCGGGTAGTTGCGGTACGGGTCGATCACGGATGCCCGCAGGAACGCGCGGGCATGCAGCACGCTCAGTTCGAGTCGTTTGTCCTGCCACGCGGGATCATGGTAGAGGTTGCTTTGCTCGTGGGGATCCTCGGGCAGGTTGAACATCTCACCGTAGTCGCCGGGCTCGTCGAAGATCGTGTAGCGCCAGCCGTCACGGGTGACAACGCTCGCCACGGTCCCGTTGCCAGGTCGCCTGCGCGCGGTCGAGCGAACGGTCACAGCATCCCATCCATCTTCATTGCCGCCGGGACGGCAGGCGTCCGCAAAGGATATCCCCTCCACGGGCGGGCGCTCGCTTTCAGGGACCCCTGCCCAGTCGCACACTGTCGGATACATATCGAGCGAGCTGGTGAGCCGGGCGCTCGTTCCTGCGCGGATGCCTGGGCCGCGCACGATGAGCGGGCAGCGCGCGCTCAGGTCGTAGTGCTTGATGCCCTTGGTAATGAGCCCGTGGTCGCCGATCATGTCGCCGTGGTCTGTGGTGAAGACCACGATGGTGTTTTCATCCTGTTGATGTTCCTCGAGGCATCGCAACATACGCCCGATCTGGTCGTCGATGAGCCTGATCTGGCCATGGTAATGGGCGCGCAGCTTTCGGATCATGGCCGGGTCCCGACTGATGGCACGGAAATTCTTGAAATCGCGTGACCCTTCGAGGGCTTTGCTGGGGTATTCGTCAACGGCCATGGGTACCGGGTCGGGGATATCGTCCGGATCGAACATGCGGTCGTAAGGCTCGGGTGGGGAATAGGGATCATGCGGGTCCACGTACGAGACATAGCAGAAGAAGGGATTCTCATCTCTTCCGGCCGCGTGCCTTTCCATGAAATCCATGGCCCGGTTTGTGATGAATGTGCTTTCGTGCAGTTGATGCGGCAGAGGATGGGTGTACATGGATTCCCAGTCCGAGGCTTGCATGCGGGGAATCAGGATCTTCTCTCTCGCGGCTCTGAGCCGGGGCAGGATGTTGCGTTTCTCCGGCCCGTACTCGGCGCAGTACGGCGGGTCCCAGGCCAGCGCCATGGCGGCTTCGAGATGTTCGGGGTGTTCCTGTTCGATCCAGTCGAGGTAGGGGCCGAGCCGCGTATCGTTCACGGCAATGATCTCGTGGAACCCGAGATCATCCAGGTGCTCCGGCACGGGCAGCACGATGGGCGTCAGGTGGAATTTCCCGAAGCCGCCGGTATGGTACCCCCGGCCGCACAGGCGGTCCACGAAGGTGGGCGTCTCGTTCGTGAGCGACAGTTCGTTGTGGATGACCCCGTGGATCTCTACCGAACGCCCCGAGAAAATAGTCGCCCGGTTCGGGGCGCAGACCGCGGCGTGCGCGTAGCAGCGGTCGAATCGCACGCCTTCGGCGGCCAGCCCGTCCAGCGCGGGCGTGGAATCGACCCCGCCGCCGTAGGCGTTGAGGATGCCGGCCCCGAGCTGGTCGGCCATGATGAAGAGGATGTTGGGCTGTTTCGGCGTTCTCGGTCCTTTACTTACTCAAACCGGGATTTCCCAGATGGCTTCCAAGCGACGACCGCCATCGGCCTTTCTGACGATTCTATCGCCGATTGCGAGATCGGCAAGCACTTCTCCTGCCTGATGGCGGCAGGATCTGGTCGTTTCCGAGGCATGATGCGGCCCAAGATGCGCTGCGGTGGGGCGTTCATTGGCGATCCGCGCAGACTATCCGCGTCGCCTTCGCCGCCGCCGGCGTCCAGGTCGCCCAGATCCTCCTGACCCGGCGCGGCAAGAGCCTCCTGCCTTCCGGCATCGTCGCCGTCGCCGGGAGGTTCGCCAAGGGCGCCAACGTGGCCGTCGTCGGCCCGGACCAGGTCCAGATCGCCCGCGGGCTGACCAATTACTCCTCCCAGCAGTTGGAGAAGATCAAGGGGCTCCGGACGGCCCAGATCGCCCAGGTCCTCGGCGACCGGCCCTACGACGAGGCCGTCCACCGCAACAACATGACCCTGGCGTAGCCGGAAAGGTGGGTTGCCTGCGGCAACCCAGCCTACCGATGAGCAAGGGCTGCGCCGCCTCGGGTCGATTCCCTCAGTTTCGCGGAAACCCGGCGGCTGATTTTCCCGATAGATTGTTTACAATACCCTCGTGAGCAAGAAGAAACGCAAAGACAGACCGGGCAGGGCCACGCCGCCGCCGCTGCCGTCGCCCGGGGGCTTCGGGCCGACGCCGCCGCGATGGCGCCTCTGGGGACTGATCGGCGCCGCCGTCCTCATCGCCGTCGGGGTGGGCGTGTACTCCAACAGCTTCCAGGGGATATTCCTCTTCGACGACTATCACAGCATCCTGGAGAACCATACCGTCAAGCAGATCGACCTGAGCTGGAAGGGCATCACCCGCCTGCTCAAGAACGACCTGCGCCCGGTGGTGACCATCTCGATGGGGCTGAATTACCGGTGGGGCCTGCACACCCCCGGCGAGGAGCCCAGCACCTGGGGCTTTCACCTGGTCAACGTCATCGGCCACATCGTGGCGGCGCTGGCGCTGTTCGGGATCGTTCGGCGGACCCTGCGGACGGATCGGCTCCGGGGGCGGTTCGGGTCGGCGGCCACCCCGGTCGCCCTGGTGACCGCCCTGATCTGGATGGTCCATCCCCTCCAGAGCGGGTCGGTCACCTACATCATCCAGCGGGCCGAGTCCGCCATGGGCATGTTCTTCCTGCTGACCCTGTACTGCGCGATCCGCAGCTACGGGGCGAGGCATTGGCGGCAGTGGGCGTGGTACGCCGCCGCCGTCGCCGCCTGCGTGCTGGGGATGTGGAGCAAGCAGGTCATGGCCGTCGCCCCGGTCATGGTGGTCCTCTACGACCTGGTGTTCGTCTCGAGGTCTCCCGTCAAGGCGTACGTCCGGCACTGGCCGCTGTACCTCGGGCTGTTCGTGACCTGGATCATCGTGATCCTGGACCTGATCGGGATGGCGACGGCGGCCAGCGGGTTCAGCGCCGCCCTGACCGACATTGCCATGAGGGAGAGCACCCTCTGGGACTACACCCGCACGCAGTTCCAGGTCGTCCTCCACTACGTCCGGGTCTGCTTCCTCCCGTACAACCTCTGCCTGGATTACTACTGGCCGATCGCTCCGATGACGTTCCTGGCGGTGTACCTGCCGGCGGGGGTGATCGTGCTGCTGCTGGCGGCGACGGGGGTGGCGCTGTGGCGGCGCCCGACGCTGGGGTTCCTGGGGGCGTGGTTCTTCCTGATCCTCTCGCCGTCCTCGACGATCGTCCCGCTGGCGGACCGGGCGTTCGAGCACCGGCTGTACCTTCCGCTGGCGGCGGTGGTTGCCGGGGCGGTGGCGGGGGCGTACCTGCTCGTGCGGCACCTGCTGGGCGTTCTGAGGCCGATGGCGTTTCGGCGCCGGCTGGTGGTGACGTGGGTGGCGTCGGCCGGCGTGGGGCTGGCGGCGGGGGGGCTGTGGGCGGCGTCGAGGTTGTTCTGGCCGGCCCGGCCGGAAAGCCGCTTGGCCGAGCTCGGCGTCGCCGCCCTGGTGGCCCTGGTCGCCACGGCGCTGGTGGGGGCGGCGGTGTTTCTGCTGGCGTCTCTGGCGGCCCGCCGGCGCAGGCTTCTGGGCGAGCTGCTGGGGATCACCGCCGGGGCGGTGGCGGTGGTCTGCCTCGGCTGCCTGACGCACCTTCGCAACCAGACCTACCACTCGGAGTCGGCGGCGTGGGCCGACGTCCTCAGGAGCCGCCCCACCAACCCCCGGGCCCACAACAACCTGGGCAAGGCCCTGTACTTCGAGATTCAGGGGATGAAGGAGAAGGGCCGGCTGGCCGAGGCCAAGAAGATCGAGCGCCCGGGCCCGCACTTCGCCGAGGCGATCCGCCTGGAGCCGGCGACGCCCCCCCCCAACGGGGAGGGCCCCTGGTCGGGCTACGCCGACCCCTACTACAACATGGGGCTGGTCATGGCCGAGCAGGCCTCCGACCCAGACA
The DNA here is from genome assembly GCA_964575155.1 of uncultured Planctomycetaceae bacterium. Classification (GTDB taxonomy): domain Bacteria; phylum Planctomycetota; class Phycisphaerae; order SM23-33; family SM23-33; genus CAZNSB01. The sequence continues at coordinate 4,790 of CAZNSB010000407.1, forward strand.
TCGCCAACAGCAAGCCGTTCAGGAACAACCCCAAAGGCTACAGGCAGTTCCAGGACGGCAAGGTCGAGGAGGCCATTCGATACTACAAGACGTCGATCCTGCTGAAGCGCAACTTCCCACAGGCCTACAACAACCTGGCCATCCTTCTGGACCGCCAGGGCCAGCAGCACCGG
>CAZNSB010000408.1:0-4948 GCA_964575155.1 uncultured Planctomycetaceae bacterium
GCGGCCCGGCCTCGAGGATGATCATGCGGGCGAAGAAGCCGTTGGTGAGCATCCGCTCGCTGAGGGCCTCGTAGTAGTGGTTCGGGATGGCCGTGCCGTAGATCACCAGGCAGGGCTGGTCGATGACGCCCGGCGATTCCTTGCCCGCCTTGCGGCGCATGGGAAAGACGCTGTTGGCCGACGAGTACATCGTCAGCATCGTGCCCATGATCGCCTCGTGCCGCGCGTCCTTGGCCTTGTTGATCGACTGGAGCATGCCGTCGATCTCGTCGGTCTGGAACAACATGGTCGGCGTCTGGAACAGCGCGTCCTGGATACCCTCGCCACTGGCGAAATGCAGGCCCAGGCAGTCGCCCAACCCGATGGCATGGATGATGTCGCTGTTGACCTTGCGGGACTGGTCCTTGCCCGCACCGGAATGCGCCAAGCCCAGCAGGTACAGGTTCGTTCGGTTATCGCCGCTGTCACGCACCTTGCGCCCGGCCAGGAACGCCTGCAGCGCCATCGCCCCAGCGAACGCCATGACCGGGTTGGGGTACGGCGCGATGGCCAGGCAGTGGTCCATGACCTCGCTGATGAAGCCCGGCACCCGCAACATCTCGGCGGGCATCGGCCCAGGGCCGACGATGTCTGGCCGATGATCGCCACCCCCGGCCATGTCCGACGGACAAGCGCCGGGTGCGACGGACATTCGCACAATCGCAGAGATGTCCGCCCCGTTGGCGTTGTCGGCCAGAGAATCGCCACCGTAGCCGAGTTCTCGCAGAGAGCGGGCGGCCTGTTCGTAATCTCCGCCGCAGGTCAGCAATGTGTAGACGGCGAACGGGGAATAGGCCCGGTTGTGTTCGAACGGGGAGGCGTTGGACGAGAAGACGTAGAATACCCGGTCCTTCAGCGTGGCCGACCAGCCGGAGTCCTTGCCCGGGCGTCGCCAGTATTCGTTCTCTCCGCCCCGGGCGAGCGACCATCCGAATTGTTCGAGCACAGCCCGTACATCTCCGCGAAGGCTGAAATCATCGCCGGGCCTGTCCGAACTGTCCGCCGACATGGGCGGACTGTCGGCGTTGTGGGGCGAGATCGGTGGATTGTTGGCCGGGTGGGCCGACAAGGGCGAGTTGTTCGAACTGTCGGCCGACAGTGGCCCCCTGTGGCCGACATTCGCCGACCCTGTCGGACCATCGACCACCGGCGGCCGATATTCGTTCAGCTCCCACGCGGCCTGCAGGAGAAGGTCCCGCTCGGCCTCGGTCAGGACGGGCAGGTCGCACAGGTCGCCCTGGATCAACTCGTACCCGTCCGTTGGGGCGCAGAGGAACAGCCCGCCTTCGCCTCGGGTCTCGATGAGCGTGATGACCTTGTCGTCCTCGAGCCCGCGCTGGGCCAGCTTCAGGTTGCCGCAGACCTCCGCCTCATGGCGGTATGCAGCGTGGCGCCCGTCGGACTGCGTCTTCGACAGGACCAACCGCTCCAGCAGGCCCGGCGCGGCCGCGCGGACGTTGTCACACCACCGCTGGTAGAGTTCGCCGCCATTGTCGAAGTCGATCAGCTCGAGCCGCCCTGAGACCTCGCCGGTGAGCACGCACAGCGCGCTGTGACCGTTGGCGAACCAGGCGCCGACCTCGCTGGGCGTTGGCAGGCGCGTCTGAAACGCCTTCCACGCCACGGTCGGGCGCTTCTCGTCCCGCCGGGCCGGCAAGACGCACAGCCCGGCTTCGAGATATCGTCGAGCCACGGCCTTCATCAGAAAGGCACCTCGCAGTCATCGGGCGGCCAGTCGGGCATCGGCAGATCGCCCCCGTCCCGCTCGTCGCTCCCGTCCAAACGTGGCGGGATCGGCCCGAGTTGGTAGTCGATGATCCGGTCGAACTTCTCGCCTGCGACCGATCGCACTGTGATGGCCAGTGTGGGGGCTATCCCCCCGGCCTCGCAGATCTCCACCGCCTCCTCGGCCGTTTCGGGCGCCGGCTGTCTGGATCGCGCCCGCCACCACGCCTCCGCCTTGGCGCGGGCGTAGCCCGTGTGCTCGAAGCACACCCATTCGCTGTGGTACTCGCTGAAACCGGCGCGGTAATCGACCCGCATGCTACGGGGGTGGTCCTCCGGAGCGTCGCGTTTGACGTGGACGTTGTGGAAGACCTCCGTCACCTGGTGCTCGGCCTCGGTGGCCTCGCCGGAGAGGATGCCTGCCGTCGATGCCTGACGGTCGTGCTGCTCGCGTTGGGGCGGCGGGAATTCATGCCCGCACTCGGGGCACGTGGCGTAGGCGGCGTGGATCACCGCCTGGCACTCGGGACACTCCTTGGCGGGCGCCTCGCCGTTGCCGCTGCTTCGGTCCCTGATCTGGAGGGCATCCACCGGCCCGTGCCGTAGGATGTTCCCGCCGAAATCCAGCACGAGGCAGTCGGTCTTGCCGGGATGGAGGCGGAAGCCACGACCACAGCACTGGTAGTAGAGGCCCGGCGAGTTCGTCGGGCGCAGCAGGGCCACGCAGTCGATGTTCGGCGCGTCGAAGCCGGTCGTGAGGACATTGACGTTGACCAGGTACTTCAGGCCGCCGTCGCGAAAGCGCTTCAGGGTCCGGGCGCGCTCGAAAGGAAGCGTCTCGCCGCAGACGAAACCGCATTCATAGCCCAGTTCCTCGAGCACGCGCTGCACGTGGCGGGCGTGCTGCACCCCGGCGGCGAAGATCAGCACCGCTTTTCGATCCTGCGTGTGATCCACAATCTCGCGGCATGCCGATCGGACGAGCGAGTCGTCATCCATCAACGCCTCGACCTCACCGGGGATGAACTCACCGCCCCGGATGTGCAGGCTCGAGGTATCGACCTTCCGCCGGCCCGCCTTGGTCTTCAGCGGGCACAGGTATCCCTGCACGATTAGCTCGCGGACGCCCACTTCGTAGCAGACGTGGTTGAGCAGGTTGCCCGGTCCGCAGATCATGCCCGTCGTCATGCGATACGGTGTGGCGGTCAGGCCGATGAGCCGGATGTTCGGGTTGACCACCCTCGCATCGGCCAGGAATGTGCGGTACATGCCCTCACCGTCGGGTGGGAGCATGTGCGCTTCGTCGATACAGATCAGATCAAAAGCGTCCAGCTCAGCGGCCCGGCGATACACGCTCTGAATGCCGGCCACGATAATCGGATGCTCGGTGTCCCGGCTGCGCAGACCGGCTGAGTAGACGCCGATGCGGTTCCACAGGTCCGGGGCCATGGTGTGGAGTTTGTCCACCGCCTGCTTGAGTAGTTCCTTCACATGGGCCAGGATGAGCACGCGCCCGTCCCAGTTCTCAACCGCGTCGCGGCAGATGCTGGCCATCACCGGCGTCTTGCCCCCGGCCGTCGGGATGACGACGCAGGGGTGGTCATCGCGGTGGCGCAGGTGGTCATAGACGGCGCTGACCGCTTCGACCTGGTACGGGCGGAGCGTGATCGCGGGCGCCTGCGGCGGTGGGAGAAGCACCCCCGTCATGCCGTCACCTCCGTGCATCCGCGCATCATTCCTCCCCCGCAACCATGGCGGCCGTGCGGGCGTACCCGGCGATGTCGACCAGGTTGTCCCGCTTGTGTCGGTGGGCCTGCCGGGCGAGCTTGACCGCGATCATGCACAGGGGCACGTCCATGGCCGAGACCTCCGCGCCTTCGCGCAGCTTCGCGGCCAGGATGCCCGTCCACATCCGCGCCGTCAGGGCGAAATCCTCCGAAGGATGGCCGTAGTCGTCCTGCCGGTCGGATGCAGTGATCCGCTGCGCCTGGTCCAGGACCGGCTCGGGCGTCTCGCAGAGCTCCTCCCACCTGATGCGGAGCCGATGGAGATGGACGAGCGGCACCGGCACCCTTTGGATCGGCTGGAAGGTGGCGGCGTCGATCACCGGCATGCCCAACTCCCGGGCCAGCAGGTATTCCAGTCTTGCGCCCCGCGAATCCTCCCAGCCGGGCAGCATGGCGATGGCGTCGCAGCCGACCAGCAGCGCCACGTCGGCGCGGAGGTAGGTCTCGTGCGGCAGGTCGGTCCGCCCGCCGAAGTTCTCCGCCGGATTGACGACATCCCAGCCCGCCTGCCGCAGCCGATCCGCCGTCGCGTGGAAGGCCGGGAAGTTGTGCTCGGCCAGGCCGGTCATCGGCCCGGCGATGTAGATGCGTTTCGGGCGATCCATCGTTCAGTTGTTCTCCCAGATACGGCCTCCGCAGAGGGGGCAGCGGCGCAGGGGCAACTCATCGACGCGGACATCGAGCCTGCCGCCCTTGACGGGCTCGCCCCGACGGGTGAGCAGCAGGTCGATTTGGCTGTCGTCCTCGTAGATGCCCGCATGCTCGAGCGCGTCGAGTACGGGTTTTTGGATGTTGTCCAAGTCGCGCCGCCTGCGATCGGGCGGGAAGGCGTCCATCGCCAGGGCGATTCGACCGCTGCATGGCGGCCGGCCGCTCCCGCCCAGGAGGGCGCAGACGTTCCTGCGGAACGTCCGGCCCTCCCGGCTGATCAGCGTGCGGGGCCCCACCCGGCGCCAGTAGTGGTTGATGCTCGGGGGCCAAGGCAGATCGAGTGTAGGCACCATCGCGTCACCACCTCGCGTCCTGGTTGCCCCAGTCCGACGTGCTGAGTCGGTAGAGCAAGACCACCAGTAGGGCCATCAAGGGCATGAGCGGTCCGTAGAGCATCGAGCCGGCGATGGCGCATAGCCGGTCATTGCGAGTCCACTTGTCGCCCATGGCCCGATTCGACCAGCGGCAGACGAGGTACCCGAAGGGGGCACAGAGAATCCAGCAACAGATGATCAGGATCGCGATCATTGGGATCTCCCTTCGATTAGCGTTTCCACGGGGGCGTGTTGTCGGTCGCCGGCGCCTGCTGCGGCTGACCCGCCGCGGCGGCCTTGGCCTCGTAGCCCTTGACCTCGTTGGTCAACTCGCCGGTGTCCTCGCGCTTCTTGAGCTTGACGGTGATCACC
>CAZNSB010000409.1:0-4948 GCA_964575155.1 uncultured Planctomycetaceae bacterium
GGCCAGGTCCGCCCGCCGAAGTAATGCCTCGTCGCCGCCGGCAGCCCGTCGGTTCGCAGCACGGCCAGCGTGCCCTTCCCGCCGGCGGTGACGCCGGCCACTTCCAGCACGTCGGTCGCCGCCGGGAGGAAGACGTTCAGCGTCGTCCGGAGGTGCACGGCGGCGTAGCTGGCGGGGTGGGCCCGGATCAGCGCCAGCCCGTGGCGTCGGCAGGTCCGCAGGAAGTGCGGGTCGTTGATGTGGTCGGCCCGGGGCCAGTTCGCCGGAGAGCTTTCCGGCAGCGTGGTGAGGCTTTCCTGCCCGGGCGTCAGCCGGACGCGCGGGTCGTCATCGGCCAGCGCCAGCCCGTAGCAGTAGAACGGGACGTAGTCGCCCACCCCCGCCAGGCGGGGGTAGCCCGCGCGGACGTAGTTGCGTGCGATCCAGGGCGCGACGACGGCGGCGGCAGCGACGAGGAAGGCAGCGGCCCATTGGGGTTTCCGGCATCGGGCGGCCAGGAGCACGGCGGACGCGATGGCGGCGAACGGCAGCGCGATCGGGCGGACGAGGCACGCCAGCCCCGCGAGCAGCCCGGCGGCCGGAGCCGCCCACCGACGCCGGCTGCGGAAGCACTCGACCAGCAGCAGCACCACCCCCGTCAGCATCAGGGCGAAGAGGGATTCCGACAGCAGCCTGACCGAGGCGACGGCCGCGGCCGGCGTGACCGCCTGAATCGCCGCCGCCGCCAGCCCCACCCGCCGCGAACACAGCCGCCAACCAAGGACGTACACCAGCAGGCACAGCCCCACGTCCGCGAGCACCTGAACCGCCAGCGCCGCCCGGACCGACCCGCCGCTCACCGCGTAGACCGCCGCCAGGAACGCCGGATATCCCGGCGTGCGGAACAGCTCCGGGCGTGCGCCGGGGGCCCGCGAGAACTCGCCCCGTCCGGCCAGCCCGCGGGCCAGGGCGTCGTAGTCGCGGGAGTCCGGGGTGAAGAAGCGCCGCGTGTCGGACCACCCCGCCACCAGCAGGGCCGCGCGGACCACCAGCGCCACGCCCACCACGATCCACAACGCCCGCGTTCTCATGGACGCCATGCTAAGGCCGGGCGGTGGGTGCCTCAAGCCCGCGCCCCTGCTACAATGCGGTGCGGTGGCCGAGAACCTCATCGTCAACGAGATCTACCCCGCCCTCCAGGGCGAGGGCGCCCGCGCGGGGCGGGCGTGCACGATCGTCCGCCTGACCGGGTGCAACCTCCGGTGCGCCTGGTGCGACACCGCCTACGCCTACGAGCGGGGCCGGCGGATGACCCTCGACGAGGTCGCCGCCGAGGTCGATCGTCTCGGGCGCCGGCTGGTGCTGGTCACCGGCGGGGAGCCCCTCCTCCAGCCGGCGACGGCGGCGTTGCTGCGCCGGCTGTGCGAGGCGGGCTGCGAGGTGCTGCTGGAGACCAACGGCTCGCTGGACATCTCCGCCGTGGACGGGCGGGTGGGGCGGTGCGTGGACGTCAAGTGCCCCGGCTCGGGGCAGGCGGATTCGTTTCTCCTGTCGAACCTGGAGGAGCTGACCGCCGGGGACGAGGTCAAGTTCGTCCTCGCCGGGCGGGAGGACTACGAGTACGCCCGCGGGTTCATCCGGCGGCACCGCCTGGCGGAGCGCTGGGAGGTCATCCTGACCCCGGCCGCCGGCGTGCTGGAACCAGCCGAGCTGGCCGGGTGGATGCTCGCCGACGCCGACCTGCCGGAGACCGTCCGCCTGGGGCTGCAACTGCACAAGGTCATCTGGCCCGGCGCCGCCCGCGGCGTCTGAGCCCGCCCGCTGGCAACGGCGCCGGCGCCGGGGCATTGGAAAAGGTCTTTACTAATCAAATCGCCCCAGTTGACCCGCGCAAGAGCTTGTGAGACAGTCACTTATGCAAAATCCGCGGATCGGTCAAAAGGTGAACGCGCCCGGGCGCCTTTTCGTCGTAAGTGTTTGTCGGGAACGGGCTTCGGTAGTTAACGGTCAAGACGTTTTTACTAATGGCCGCAGGCGGCGGCATTTGGCGCAATCGCTTATCGGACAAATGGCTGCGCGAATATTCACAATCGCGTACAATCAAGGCCTCCCGGGCTCCCGGTTGTGGGTGGGGGTCGCGCCCCGCCCCGCCGGGCCCATGCGCTGTCCCCCCATATATTACATTAGTGCCGTCAATCGGCCGGGCGGAAGGGCGCGGCGGGTTGCGGGGTTGATTGGTCGTTTCGGTCTTGTTGGGGTTTCTTGACGATCATCTCGGCGAGGGCTCGGCGGAGGGCGGCGATCTGCCAGGGCTGGAGCTTGCCGAAGAGGAGGGCGTCGGCGTTGTCGGCCGGGGCGCCGGGGCGGGGGGCGGCCTCGATGTGGATCGCGTCGGCGACCATGGCGCGGAGCTGCTCGCGATTGAGACGGCGGCGGTGGTGGAGGATGTTGAGGTACTCGCAGATCTGCTGGGCGTCGCGGAAGGCCTTGAGGCGGATGTCGGCGACGGGCCCGGTGCCGAAGCGCTCGCCGGGGCAGAGGAGTGCGTTTCCGCCGACGGCGGAGTCGTTGACGTCGAGGGCCTTGTCGTTGCCGAGGCCCTGCCAGGGCAGGGCGGCCGAGGCGCCGTGGAGGTAGGCGCCGACGATCCAGGCCAGCGAGCGGGTATTGGAGGTGTTGTCGGGACTGGCCGAGCCGTAAACGCGCAGGTCCAGCGGCGCCTCGCGGGCGAGGATCCGGCAGCGGCGGATCATCGCGGGCGAGCGGAAGGCGGCGGTGCCGAAGTAGACGGTGTCGGCGGCGTCGTCGAGCACGCCGTCCTGCCACGGGGGGCGGGAGACATCGGCCCGGGCGGTCCAGCGCCTGGGATCGGCGCCGAGGGCGTGGCGTCCTCGGCGCCAGAGGCGGTTGAAGAAGCGCAGGGCGAGCCAGTCGTCCCAGTGGTAGGGCTCGTCGGTGGTCCACCACATGTTGACGCCGTAGCGTATGCGGTGGGTGTTCTTGCCGACGAAGACGCACTGGCACTCGGTGCGGTGGAAGCCTTTCCGTTTGAAGTGGTCGAGGAACTGCTTCTGTGCGGCGAGGAAGGCCTGCTTGTACTCGTCGCTGAGGGCGTCGGCGATGCAGGGCGCGGTCATGTAGTGCTCGACGAGGGCGTCCTTGCCGTCGCCTCGCTTGGGCCAGCGGCCGGGGTAGTCGTAGGTCTGCCGGGTGAGCGGCGTGGGCCAGGAGTCCCAGAACGGCAGCGCGATGGTCTCGATGGGCACGGAGGCCCGGCGGCAGCTCTTGAAGGCCTCTCCGGAGAGCAGCGGGGCGTAGAGGCGGTCGTATCTGTCCCAGTCGATCTTGAGGTCCCTGCCTTTGCCGGTGACCGGCGGCCCTGCGGAGCCGTAGCGGTAGTAGTAGACGCAGCGGTGGTTGTGGGCGAGGCGGAAGTAGTCGTGCCAGCGTTTGGGGCGGCGGTAGGTATTCAGTTGCGGCCAGAAGCAGAGCTGATCGGGCAGGGCGAAGTCGAAGACATCGAGGCGCACCGGCAGCTTTGTCGCCTTCGAGCCGGCGGTGACGGTGAGAAGGCCCAGGTACCCGCCGGGGGCGGCGTGGGCGGGGATGTAGAGGTCCACGTAGACGGCCTGGCAGCGTTGTTGCGGCAGTTTCCGGGCGGGGTCGGGGATGCGGAAGGGCTGGCCGGCGGCCAGTGGGACGGCGTAGGCCGGCTGCCATCGCTTGTCGCGGTTCTGAGCATACCAGCAGCGGTACAGCTCGATGTTCCCGCCGCCGATGCGGGCGTCGCCGGGGCCGGCCAGGGCGGCGGGGGTGATGCGGACGGCTTGGACCGCCCCGGCGGCGCGGCGCTCGAAAATGATCTGGCAGGAGACGTATTCCCCCCGGGCGCCGAACAGCCGGATGCCCCGGCCGTCGCAAACGGCGTTGTAGCAGCGCCAATCTGCCGCCGCGTCGCCGAACATGACCTTTCCCGTCAGGGGGCAGACCTTCACCAGCGGGGGGCAGACGCTGATGCGGACCGTCCCCTTGTCCTTAGGCCACAGGGAAGGGCCCACCACGGCCAGGGACCTGGGATGCATCAGCTTGCCGACCGACGGCGGGGGGGGCAGGGCCCCCGAGGCCGTTACCGAGAGCTTCGCCGGCTCAGAGGCCCTCCCGCCGGGCGAGACGGCGACGACCTCCAGGGCGTACTTCTTCGAGGGCGTGAGGTCGTCCAGGGAGAAGGCGGTCGGGCCCTTTGCGGCGGGGTGGGTGACCTTCCAGCGCGGGACGGGCTTGCCGTCCAGCTTGAGGCGCCAGCAAAAGACGTTCTCGGCCGGGGCGACGGTCAGCCTGACGGCGCCGGTGGACATGTGGGCGCGGGCGGGGTCGGGCTCGGGGCGGACTTTGGGCGCGGCCGGTGCGGCGGGGAGCTTCCCGCCCAACTCGACCTCGAGGTACGGGGGGCTTGGGGACTGGACGGAGTGGATGAAGTTGTTGTGGAAGGCGGGGTTCCCGCCGTCCATGACGGCCAGGCCGTCGCTGTCGGCGGCGGCGAGGGCGTAGACCAGCTCCGGCGTCAGCGTGACGGAGACCCAGCCTCCGGGGTGTTGCTTTCGTTCGGCCCAGGTGGCGAGGGTGTATCCCGAGCCCATGATGACGTCGCAGAGCTGGGAGCCGGCCCAGGCCCACGGGCGTTTGGCGGCGTTGTCTGCGAAGTTGAAGCTGGCCCCGTCGCCGGCGGAGAGGCGCCGGGCGTTTCCGCCCTCGACCCAGTCGGCGTTGACGGTGGAGACGCGGAGGTAACGGAGCATGTCCTTCCCGGCGGGGCGGAGGAAGAGGCGGGCGGACTTGACCTCCCGCCCGGCGGCGGGGGCGGCGTCGAAGCGGATGACCGCCATTTCCTGTATCGTCTTGAGCTTGAGGAGCTTGTGCCTGCCGGCGGTGTGCTCCTGCTCGCCGCGGAAGCTGGAGACCCAGATGTCGG
>CAZNSB010000410.1:0-4919 GCA_964575155.1 uncultured Planctomycetaceae bacterium
TCGTTCGGCTGGGCATCGAAGGGAGGCGGGTGCCGCTGTATGACGGGGCGCTGCTGTAATGCCTGACGGAGGACTACGTCCCGCCGATGAGGGGGTCTGCCGACTGCGAGCTATGGCCGGGGGTCCATGCCCGGGATGTGTGCGGTCCGCTTGGAGTGTTCGTAGCCGAGGCGGACGCAAAGATGCCCAACCAAGAGCTGATCTGGTCCGACTCTGGCCCGACCGAGAAGCTCCGCAGGAAGCGCCTCTTCGTCACGATGATCCAGGGGCACGCTGCGGGGAAGCGTCGAATCCACGTTCGCGATGGGCGGTCCGGTCGATGGATTGCCGATTCGCCTTTCGAGGTGACCCGTCCCGCAGCCCATCCCTGGATGCGGTGGGCAGAACGCGTGTCCACGCAGAAGCGGGTGAAGACCCGCCCGCCCGACCCCAAGGCGCCGGTCGTCGGCGACCTGCGCTTTCCTGTCAGGCAGATCGTCCTGCCGAACTGGCCTGATGCCTATGCGTCCTCTCCGCTATTCGTTGAGTCGGTCGGGGGGGTGGACTACGTCCCGGCCCGATGGCAAAGAGCCTGTCTCCCGATGCCCAAGTCGAGAGATTGTCTCCTTCCGAGGCTGTTTCCCAGGAAGCCTGATCCGGGACTGAAGCTTGCGCTGACCGGCCAAAGCCTGACGATCACGTCGAATGAGAAGATTTACGTACTGGCCCGAAGACCGCTTCCTCGTGCGGTGGTGGGTCAACGGCAAACCGTTCGTACCCCGCCGAGCCCGGCCGGCCCGGCGGGAAGGGGACACAGAGTTCGTCTTCGACAGCAGGCCCGTGGAGGATTTCGGGCAGAAGAGGCTCCGGCTCGACATGCGATTCCCACCCGAGGCGCTGGGGGCGAAGAAGGGAGACCGGATCGGCGTTCAGTTCCTGCATTGCGGAAACGGCTGGACCGTGTTGTGGCCGGACCTCTTGTCGGGCTTGGGCGATAGCAACCGGCCCTTCCCAAGGCTGAGCAACCGCGTCGAGTTCCGCTGCCGGTAGGGCTTCATCGGCAGGCGGTTGGCGACTCTGCGGCGACAGACCTCACCCCTACACGTACAGGTCGCGCCTCTGGCCGGTGAAGGAGGGGTTGGCCCTGCGGGCGGCCAGGACGCCGGCCGGATCGACGTCGGCCAGGATCAGCCCCTGCCGGTCCCAGATCTCCGCCAGCAGCGAGCCGTCCTTGTCCGTGATGTTGCTGCCGCCCCGGCAGGGCCTTCCCGCCTCGTCGGTGCCGCAGTTGCAGGAGGCGGCGATGATCATGGAGTTCCTTCGGGCCAGCTCCTTCACCTCGGCGTGCCCCCGGCTGCCCCGCATGTTCAGCCAGAACAGCAGCACGCAGCCGAGGTTGGCGTAGGAGCGGGTCATCTCGGGAAAGTCCCCGTCGTAGCAGATCATCACCCCGCTGGCGGCGCCCCTGACGTCGAAGGTGACGAGCTTGTCCCCGGCCGTCAGGTGCTCGGTCTCGTTCCGCACGCCCGTGGCGTCCCACCAGAGGTGGGTCTTGCGGTAGTGTGCAAGGATGCCCCCGGCCCCCACCAGCACCGCCGCTTCGTAGAGCCGGTCGCCCTGCCGCTCCACCAGGCCGAACAGGACCAGCGTCTGGCGGCCGCGCAACAAGGACTGAAAGGCCCCGGCCGTCGGGCCGCGGGCCGGCTCGGCCAGCTCCTTGAACCTCTCGCCGTAGCCGGTCAGCATGCCCTCGGGGAACAGGATGATGTCCGCGCCCCGCTCGGCGCCCTCGCCGGCCAGGGACAGGGCCTTGGCCCGGTTGCCCTGGACGTCTTCGGGGACCGTCTCCACTTGCGCGACGCCGATTCGAATGGCCATCGGTCCGTCCTCTCTGCCGCCCCCCTGCCCAAGAGCATAAGCCCCCGGCCGGGTGCGGCAATGGCGAATTGCGGAACTCGCAAGGGAGCGAGCGGGCGGTTCGCCGCGTCGGGGACCCCGGGCGTCACTTCGACCGCAGCATGCCCAGGAACATGCTCTCGGCGGGGGTGGGCCTCTTGCCCCTGGGGCGGAGGATGCCCAGCGGGCGGACCCAACTGCGGGGGTTGCCGAACCGGGCGAAGCACAGGCTGCCGTCGGCGACCTCGCGGCGGATGACGGTCAGCGGGAGGATGGAGACGCCGGCGCCAATCTCCACGGCCCGCTTGAGCGTCTCGGTGTTGTCGAACTCCATGGCCACGGCGACCTTGACCCGGGCGGCCTTGAGCCGGCGGTCGATGTGCAGCCGGGTCGGGATCCCCGGGGCAAAGGCCACGAAGGGCTCCCCCGTCAGCATCGCCGGGTCGATGGTCTTCCGCTTCGCCAGCCGGTGGGCGGGCTCGAACACCGCCACCAGCTCCGCCTTGGAGAACGGGATCACCTCGATCCCCCGCCGCCGCTCCGGGTAGGCCACGATCCCCAGCGCCAGCTCCCCCCCCGCCACCGCCGCGTAGATCCGGTGCGCATGCATGTACTCCACCCGCAGCGTCACCTCCGGGTGGGCCTTCATGAAGCGCTTGACCACCGGGTCCAGGCTGTGCATGCCCACCGAGTAGATCGTCCCCACCCGCAGCACCCCCCGGATGGCGTCCGCGGCGCTGCGGACCTCCCCGATCATGGCCTCGTACCGGCGCAGGATGTCGCGCGCGCCGTCGTAGAACGCCTTCCCGGCCTCGGTGGCGGCCACCATGCCCCCGCCGCGGCTGACGAGCTGGGTGCCGAGCTGCCGCTCCAGCTTGGCCAACTGCTGCGACACCGCCGACTGGGAGACCAGGTTGAGCTCCGCCGCCTTGGAGAAGCTGCCCGAATCCACCAGGTCGCAAAACGTCTTCAGCACGTCCAGGTCCATGGTTCGCCTCCGCCCCGCCGCGGCCCTCGCCGACGGACCCCGCGGGCAGGTCTATTACAATTCCTAATACACGCCCGCCGGATGTGCAACCAGATTAACACTACGGCGCTGCTTCACAGCCTGGCTGGCTGGTTGATTGGCTGATGGGCTGGCTGGGGGAGCTTTGCGTCCCGCGGGCAGACTCGTTTGCCAGCACCTTCAGGTGGTGGACGCGGCCCCTGGCCCTCTCAGATGCCCGCTTCAGCGGGCGGCTGAGACGGCTGAACGCACGGACTCACGGGCTCTTCTCATCCTGCGGCTCGTGCTCGGCCCCGATCGCGGTGCCCTCGTCGGCCAGGTCCCGCCGCAACTGCCCCACGGGCACGTCGCGAAGCGAGCAGCCCCCGGCAACGGCCAGGCCCGCCGCACTCCCGCACGCCTCTCCCATCGGCATGCAGGTCACCATCCGCCGAACGGACCCCAGGGCCTCGTGATCCACGGAAATGCACCGGCCCGAGACCAGCAGGCCCTCCAGCCCGACCGGCAGGAAGCAGCGGTAGGGGATCTCGTAGTGGGTCCCCCGCCGGAGGTACTGGTGCTCGAAGCATTTCCCCGTCACCTCGTGCACGTCGATGTCCTGGTGCGAAGGGACCACGCCGTCGGCGAAATGGGTGCCAGCGAGCACCTCCCGGGCGGTCAGGGTGTAGTCGCACTTGACCCGACGGGTCTCCCGGATGCCCGCCTGCGCCGCCGTGCGGTGCAGGTAGCAGTTCTCGAACCCCGGCACCCGTTTGCGGAGGAAGCCAACCAGCACGTCCACCTGCCGGCGGGACTCCACCTCCGCCCGCGTCAGGTCGCGGACATCCGTCCCGTCCACGTCGAGGACGTTGGTGCCGTTGATGAAGAACAGCGCCTGCTCGGGCGTGTCGGGCGCGCCGCGCTTGACGATCCGGCCGGCGGAGAAGAGGCGCTCGGTCGGGATGGTCCACTCCCCGTCCCGCCTGGCCTGGCGGATCAGTTCGGGCAGGGAGCTGACGTCCCGGCGGGAGAATCGCGTGGTATCGACGTTGCCCAGGACGATCACCAGGGTGACCGGCTGCATCTTGCCGTCGCCGGGCCGGCCGAGATGGAACTCCGCGCCGGCCCGCGCCGCGACGTCGCCGTCGCCGGTGGCGTCAATCACGACCTCCCCGAGCAGGGCCTGCCGTCCGGACTTGCTCTCGACGACGACGCCCCTGACCCGCCCGCCGTCGCGGACGGCATCGACCACCAGCGTGTGCAGCAGCAGGTCGGCGCCGGACTCGGTCACCATGTCCTGGCAGACGGCCATCATGCTCTCCGGGTCGAAGATCATCCGGTGGGAGTCGGCATCCCGCATGGGCGCCCCGCCGAACTCGGCCAGGCGATGCAGGAACCGGTGGGTGATCCCGCCCACGATCACGCGGGCCCCGTCGTGGATGCTGCCGAACTCGACCATCAGCCCCGCCGTGCCCGTGCCCCCGAGGAAGCCGTAACGCTCAATCAGCAGCGTCCGCGCGCCCGCCCGCCGCGCCGCCAAGGCCGCCACGAACCCGGCCGGGCCCCCGCCGCACACAATCACGTCGTACGCCCCCGCCACCGGAATCTCACGTGCCGCTTCCGCTATGGTGTCCATCCGGCCCCGGCCTTTCCGTTGGCGGGTGTCCTGGCCGATCCACCCGCCGCCGCCGGGCAGCGCTCCGCCCGCCGGCCCTATCTCACGCGCGACAGGCGGTAGGCCCGCTCGCCCAAGCCGACCTTCGCGCACTCGGCAACCTGAATGTACGGGTCCTTGCCGTGGATCTGCTTGAGCAGGTGGCCGGTGCCGCTGCGGTTCAGCGGCGGGGGCAGGGAGCCGGCGATGAAGTCCTCTGCCCGGATCAAGTCCAGGGCGGCGGTTTCGACGGCGCAGATCTGGTCGCCGGCGACGATGCCGACGTCGGGGACGATCGAGGGCGTCGTGAAGCCCCAGCAGTCGCAGAACGGGGTGATGCTCAGCAGGACGGTGATGTAGAAGACCCGGTTGGGCTCAAAGCTCTTCAGTACCTCGCGCGTGGCC
>CAZNSB010000411.1:0-2287 GCA_964575155.1 uncultured Planctomycetaceae bacterium
AGACTCCTGGACCCTTTTCCGCCCTTCGCTACGGTTAATCGTGAACCGCTTTAGCCGCGACGCGCAGCCGAGCGCATTTACAGCAGCGTCCCCAAGTCCGCCAGGTACACCTTCCGCGGGCCGTCCGGGCAGGCGTTGAAGGCGACGAACCGGAACGTCGGGTCCCACGCGGGGTGCGGGTCCACGCGGAGTTCGCCCTTCGGCCCGTTCCACTCCGGCCGCGTGCGGATGCGAACGAAGCGCGTCTCGCTGCCGCGCGCCACGTCAATCAGCCGGAGCGGCACCGTGCCGTCCTCCTTGAACGCCATCGGCTCGTGCAGGTAGCAATCGGTGACGACGTGGCGTCCGTCCGGGTGCAGGCTGGGATGGCCGGAGCCGGGCACGGCCTCGGTCATCGACTCCAGGCCCGCGCCGTCGTACCGGGCACGGACGAGGCGCAGGCCTTTGCCGCGGCCGTGGAGGTTCAGGTTCATCATGACGTGTTCGCCGTCGGGGCACCAGTTGGGATGGTGGCCGCCCTTGTCGGCCCACTCTTCGGCGGGGATGGCCAGGTGCAGGTCCGAGCCGTCGGCCTTCAGGGTCACCAGTTGCGAGCGGGCCCGCTTGCTGCCCTCCGGGAAGAGGCGCAGGACGAGCATGATGCGGGTCGACTGGGGGTTGAACTTGGTGTGGAAGGCGTAGTACGTGCCGGCGTCGGCCGCGCCGGCCGGCAGGACCGTCTCGACGATCTTCCGCAGGTCGGCCACCAGGCGCGTCCGGCCCGTCTCGGTGTCCGTCACGTAGACGCCGTCGTCGGCGGGCGCGCCTTGGTTGGCGGGCACGTGCTCCTTCGGCACGATGACGCCGTACCCGGCCTGGACGGTCACGATGCGCCGCAGGCATGCGCTGACGGCACTGGCGCCGTCCGGGGCGAGCATGTAAACGGTGCCCTCCAGGCGGCGCCGGCGTCCGGAGAGCGGGTCTATTCGGACGCCGAACGGCTGCCACGTGGCCGTATCGACGTCGTTGAAGTAGAGGTCCGTATCGGCGGGCCCCCACTGGACCTGGGCGCCGAGTTGCGTGTCCCAGCCGCGCGTCTCGGCCACCGTCCGGTGCTCGCCGGTGGCCAGGTCCACCAGGACGACGCGGGCGGCGTCGCCTGGACGGGGCAGCCGGTCCGTGAACGGGAATTGCGCGACCGCCAGGTGCCGGCCGGACGGGCTGACGGGCGAGGTGTCGAAGAAGCGGTGGATCGAGCGCGGCACCTCGGGCGTGACGCACCAGACGGGCACCGCCGGATCGAACTGCCGGTACCGCGGGAAGTGGGCGTCGAGGTTGATGGCCGCCAGGCCCGCGCCCTGCCCTCCGCCGCCCCTTCGGCCGGTGCAGCCGGCGAGCAGGGCGGCCGAGGCAAAGGTCCCGAGGAACGTTCGCCGCGTGAAATGGCGGGCCGCAGTATGGGAACGCCGTGGGTCGTGTGTCATGGACGAAAGGTATCCCGAAAGGCGGGAGGCGTCAATCGCAATCGCGGCCGCGGCACCGGCGGGAATTTGGTGTCTGTCGGCGGAGTCGCGCCGTATCCTTTAGGGGTGAGGCGCGGCCGGGCGTCCATTGGGGGGCTCGGCCAGGGGGCCGACGATTCGGGGATTCCGTGAACCTGGAGGTATTCCGATGAGGCAAACGGCACTTTGGATGGCTACGGTCATGCTGCTGACAGGCGCCGCCGCGACGGCGGCCGAGGACGGGTTCGTGCCGCTCTTCGACGGCAAGTCGCTCCAGGGGTGGAAGCAGGTGGGCGGCAAGGCGAAGTACGAGGTCCAGGACGGGGTCATCGTCGGGTCCTCCGTCCCGAATACGCAGAACTCCTTTCTGTGCCCGAAGAAGCCGTACGGCGATTTCGTCCTGGAGTTCGAGGTCAAGTGCGACCCGGCCCTGAACTCGGGCGTGCAGGTCCGCAGCAACAGCCTGCCCGAGTCGGACCGGCGCCCGCTGGCGCTGTGCCCGGAGTGCATGGCCAAGGTCTGTTGGGCGGCGCAGGCCGACCCGATCGAACGGTACCGCAAGCTGGCGGCGTTCTGCCGGGAGCAGAAGCTCTCCGCCGAGGCGGAGTTCTACGAGAAGTCGTTGCGGGCCTTGGGGGTCGAGCCCGCGACGACGTCGCGGGCGTCGAAGTAGCTGCCGGCGTGCCGCGCGGGCCCGCGACAGGGGGGTGCCATCGGTCGTCAAAGGCAGGCAGGCCCGTGCGTCACTTCCGCCGGGCCAGGACCCGCTGGACAGCTTGATCTAACCGCTGCTGGTGGATGGCCTT
>CAZNSB010000411.1:2297-4915 GCA_964575155.1 uncultured Planctomycetaceae bacterium
GAACTCAGGCTCCAGTTCCGCTTCACCCAGGGCAACTCCGGCGTGCAGGTCCGCTCGCACGTCGTCAAGGAGGGGCAGACGGTCAAGCGGAACGAAGGCGATAAGGCCCTGCCCGTCGGCCGCATGTACGGGTACCAGTGCGAGATCGCGAAGGGCAGCGGCGGGGCCTCGGGCTGCATCTACGACGAGGGCCGCGGCGGGTGGATCTTCGGTCCGACGAACGCCTCCGAGAAGGCACGCAAGGCGCTGAAGGACAACGAGTGGAACCATTATAAGATCGAGTGCAAGGGCAACCGCATCCGGACGTGGGTCAACGGCGTGGCGGTGGCGGACATGACCGACGACCGCGAAGCGGATGGGCTCATCGGGTTCCAGGTGCACGGCGTGGGCAAACGCGCCGAACCGCTGACCGTGCGGTGGAGGAAGATTCGTATCAAGGAGATGAAGTGAGTCACTGCGGATTGAGGAGGGGAGAGGGGGAATGTTCTTCCCTCTCCCTTTACGGGAGAGGGGAAGGGTGAGGGCTGAGGGGCGTGGGCCGCGTCGTGTCCACAGGCTAGCGCCAAGTGCCCAGGGCACCGGATCGCCATCAACCGCGCGATTCACACAACTTGGCCTGGATCACCTCCCGTGCATGCTCCGTGAGCGAAGGCTTATCCATAGTGCGGCAGATGTAGCCGCATTTGCGGCAGCCACAAAGGCGACACAAGGTACAGTTGTCTCCGCTGAGGTTGCCCCAGATTTGTTTCATTAGGGCATCGCAGTTCCGGCAGAACGGTTCCAACTTCGTCAGTGAACCGCGCCGGTATTCGTATTTCCACAGGATGCCGTGCACGACCTCTTCGCCCTTGCGGTATCCCTTGAGCCAGCGAATGCCGGGCATAAGCGCGGCTTGGATACCGTCCCATGTGGCAAGCCAGAAGCCCCTGGATGCAGCGGCGATTACGCTTTCGTCCGATGGCGTCATGCCGTTGCCTATTCGACAATCGCGATTTCGGCATCGGACAGCGAGTAGACGGTCATGCTTCCCGAAGCCCTACCCGCTGCCTCCAAGCGTTAACCTTGGCGACAAACCCTTCGCCACGCCTTTGTTTCATCCTGGCCCACTTCTGGGGGTTCTTCTCCGGCAAGCTGACGAGCCAATTGTCCTTCAGGATGGCATCAATAACCTTGTCGAAGCAAGAACGGCTAACCTCGCCGCCGTGCCGGGTTGGTATCAGATCGCCCGCAAGGGTGGCACAGTTTGCACCGAACGTTAAGGCGCCGAAGTACGCATGTGCGGCGTCAAACAACTCCCACAGGTCATCGAGACTCACAAACTCTGGGGCTAAAGGCTCCGAAACGCTTTGGCGCAGCTGATGCGCCACGCGTCTGTTTCGAACGGCTTTCACTCGCTCGACGATATGCTTGCAGCCCTGCAAGAATCTCAGCTCCCGTAGCGTCTTGCGTAGCACTTGCTTCCTATTCTCGGAGCGCCATGAAGCCTTCATAATCTCATCCCGGAATGAATGAAGGTTGTGCTCGTCCGCCGCAGGGGGCTTCACCAGCGAGTGCAGCCTGAGGCAAGCTGCGTCCAGGAGATTACGAATGACCACGTGCCAGAATTCCATCTGCTGCGGCGCGTAGAGATCGTCCAACGGGGCTGCTCGCAATTGCTCAAGCGTAAGCAGTGCCTCGTGCAGGTGGATAACCTGCCACCATAGGCGCTGGTGCAACTGAGTGTAGCGCTCGGCGAAGTGGGATTCGAAAAGGTCTTCCGGCTTCGTCGTGAGCAATTCGGAATGGCTGCAGGCATACCACTTGCTCAGGTCCTCCCAATACGCTTCTCTGCTTCTTCCGCCGGTCACCTGCTGGCTCTGTTCACAATCGCGATTTCGTAGGCCTTAGAGGTCGTAGACGAGGCGGTCGATCTGCCGCTGAAGGGCGGTCCACGCCACGCACCGTGCATCGTCAGGCGCAGAAGCGCGGCGTGTCAGGAGACCCGCCGCGCTTCTTCACTGCATTCACCCTCACCCCATCCCTCTCCCGTCAAGGGAGAGGGGTCATACAACAGCCTCTCATCCGCCACCCGCTCAGCCGTTGAAGTACAGGTACGCCGCCAGGATGATGAGCAGGACGACCGCCGAGGCGCCCACGTCCCGCCAGTCCCAACTGCTTCGGCTGGTGCGGCGGTCATCATCCGTCAGGGTGGCATAGGTCAGCCCGCCGATCTTCTCGTACGCGGGCGGGGCCGTCAGGTAACTCACCCCCACCATCACGACGATGCAGACCAGGAAGATCACCAGGCTGTAGTACTGGAAGAAGATGTTGTTGACGATCCAGAGCAGCGACCCTTCGGCGTACTCGGTGCCCCACAGGGTGACCGGGGTATCGACGGCCAGGCGGAACAGGCCCAGCAGGAACCCCACCACCAGCGCCGCCAGGCACCCCTTGGCGTTCAGCCGTTTCATGAAGACGCCCAGGAAGAAGACGACGAAGATCGGCGGGGCCAGGTACGCCTGGACACCCTGGAGGTAATGGTACAGCCCGTGGCTGCCCTGGATCACGGGGATCCACGCCAGGCCGATGACGACCATGACGGTGGTGGCGATCCGGCCGATCCACACCAACTTGTGCTC
>CAZNSB010000412.1:0-4910 GCA_964575155.1 uncultured Planctomycetaceae bacterium
ACGTAGAACTTGGGCTTGTCGGCGTCGAAGCCCTCCTCGCCGGGGTTCGGCTGGCGGAAGGTCTCGTTGTCCTGCCAGTGCTGCTGCCACTTCTTTTCGATTGTCGAGAAGTCGTAGCCTGCCATGGATGGCACCTCTTACGCACGTGCTTCGCATGCGGCGGCCCGCCCGAAGGGGCGCGGCCGCGGCCCCCCGCTCCCGCGGGGGGCCACCGCGCAGGGCAAAACCTGCAAACAAGAAGGCCCCGCGACCTTTCCGGATCGCGGGGCCGGTATTCGGCCTGAACCCGCGATCCGTCAGCGCAGCAGCAGCCCCGGGTCAAGCAGCAGCAGCGGGCTGTCGGCGCGACGGATCATCGTAACCTCTATGGGCTATTATCGGAAGGCCGGGCGGGAAGTCAAGCAGTATTTCCTGACGGCTGCCACTATAGCTTCGCCAGCCGGACGCGGAGCCGTTCGCCGGTCAGCCCGGCGATGCGGAAGGTCTTCCGTCGGCGGGTCCGGCCGGACAGGAGGGTCACGTCGCGCGCGCCCACGCCGAGCGCCCGGGCCAGGATGGCGGCGAGGGCCTTGTTGGCCTTGCCCTTCTCCGGGGCCGCGGTCGTGGTGACCTTCAGACAGTCACCGAGCACGCCGACCACGCGGTCGCGCGACGCTCCCGGGACGGCCTGGACGGCGATCGCCGCCCCGGCTGCCTCCTCGCGAACCCGAAGCTTGTCAATACGCTCCATCGTCGGTTTCGTCTGCCTGCCCGTCGGGCGCCTGCTGCACTGCGATCTCGGTGATGGTTACCTTGACGGCCCCGCTCTTCCATTGGCGGGGGTTCTTCAACTCGCAACCGGCGTACTTAGAGCCCTTGGCGGGCACGGGGGTGTTATTCTCGCCGAAAATCGAGTCATGCGCGAACAGATCGGACCGTCCGGCCACCTGGACGCCGTTCTCGTCGAGCAAGGCGATCTCGACGGCAAGCCGCGTAACAGCCATGTCGTTGTCATTGCGGACGACGAAGTCGAGGCGCAGCTCTTTCACCCCTGAGCGTTTGATGGTGACCTTGGGGAAAGAGATGTTGCGAGCGTACTGCTTCGCATCGGGGTCGGCATTGTCGAAGGCGAGCCCGCCCGCGAGAACCGTCCTCACGTCGGTCAGCTCGATGGGGGGCGATCCGGACAGCATTGCCGCCGCCGTCACTACGATGGCGACGCCGACAAGCCCGGCACCGGCAAGCACCCAGCTTCTGGCGCTGGGGCGTTTCCGCGTGCCGCCGACGAAGGCCTGCCGGTACACGATGTTCAGCAGGAACAGCGTCACGATCGGCCACATGAGCCAGAAGAAGGACATGATCCCGAACTCGTCGAGCAGCACGGCGTACAGCACCATGTTCAGGATGGCCACACAGGCGTAGGCGTTGCCCAGTACGTAGCCCTGGAACCGGTGCAGACGGAGGTACCCGATCGCGGAGCTGATCGCCAGGATGATGCTGGTCAGACGCATGACGTACATGAGGTAGTTCGCCCAGGTCAGCGCAGCGCCTGCCGTCATTTTGTAGAGCCACTGCTGGGCCAGCATGAGGACAAACAGGGCGACCATCCCCAGCCCCCCGAAGATGAAATTCAGGACGGCCATGACCGTCAGCCCGCCCGGGCGAGCAGCTTTGCTTCCCTGCGGCCGAGGCACGGGCTGGACGTCCGGCGACTCGCTCTCTGGCGGCCTTGCGGTCATTGCGCTCTCCTCTTGCGTCTGTTCGGTCACTGCCGGTTTTCCCTTGGGGTTTCGGCAGACCGCCTGTCAGTCATCACAGCATTCCCTGCTTTCTGGCGTAGGCGAAGAGCCCGCCGGCGGCGAGGATCGCCCCGGCGTCTCCGAGGGCGGCGCAGTCGAAGCGCTCCCCGGTGCGGAGGTCCCTCACCGTCGCCGAGTCGGTGTCGATCTCGACCTCGTCGCCGGTGGCGATGCTCTCGATCAGGCGCCGGGGCGTCTGAAGCGGCACCAGGTACCCGCCGTTGATGGTGTTGCGGTAGAAGATCCGGGCGTAGCTCTCGGCCACGACCGCTTGGACGCCGGCCTCGGCCAGGGCCAGCGGGGCGTGCTCCCGCGACGAGCCGCAGCCGAAGTTCCGCCCGGCGACGACGACGGCGTACTCGCCACGATCCTGCCCCGGGGGCACGAAGGGGACGCTGCCTCCCGGCAGCCCGGACTGTCCGGCCGGCACGCCGGACATCGCGCATCGCCCGAAGAGCCTCCGCTCGTCGGGGTCGGCGGGGTTGTACGCGAGATACTCCGCGGGGATGATCTGGTCGGTGTCCACGTTGTCGCCGAGGACGAACGCCTTGCCGCGAATGATCTTGTCCATGTCTTGGTGCCTTTTTCGTGCGCGGGGGCATTGTATCGGTCTGGGTCGGCCTGTGGAAGCGTCCCGGTGCTCGTTCCCCAAGCCCACGGACTGCGCTCCGTGGGACCTGTGGGAACCCGGCTGCGTGAGACTCGTCGAGACGTCGGGCGCATAAAAAGGGCGACGCCCAGGCGGAGGGAGACCTGAGAATCGCCCCTACTAGCCGCGACCCAGGCGTAGGCGGAGGGAGACCTACGCCTTTACGGGTGCAGCGGACATTCTTCAGTTTTTCACGGCACCCACTGCTCTACCCAGGCGAAGGGCGCTGGTCAGCACCGATCAAATCCTATGTCTACTACTCGGCAGGACTCCACGATTTCTTGAAAAAATCTGGGGCGGCGCGGCGCTGCGGGGCGCCGTCCCGTGCGGCTTTGCAGTCCCGTCCCGGCTGCCCGGGACGGCTGGAGCCTCGGGCCGCTTCCCTGCGTCTGGCGATCGGACCCGACGGCATCCGGCCCAGGTTGCACCTGGTGCCGGCAGCGCCGATGTTGAGCGCCGCCCGGTAGGGGCGGCCGGCGGCCCCACGGGGGGCCTCTCCTCGGGTCCGACCGTTGCCGTCGGAGGCCGACCTGCCCCTTGTCCAGGCCGGGCGGGGCCTCGGCGTCTCCGCGGCGGTGCAGTCCCGGCACGCCCGTCCCTGGGCGCGCCGATCGGCGGGGCGATCCCGCCCGACCCTCGGGCGGCGGATCGTTGGCCCGCCTTGCTGCCACCGGTCCGAACATTCTGCTGGTAGCCGTGGCGGACTAGGTTCGAACCGGCGGATCCCAGCCCATCGGGTTTTCACCCCCGCCGGTCGGCGACCGACGGGAGGCACGCCCCGGCGTCCCATGCGCGCCGGGCCGTCCTGTCCTATCACGTCAACTGCAGCCCATCGACGAGCCGCAGCTATGGCACCGGTAGCAGCTCCCGTTTCGCACCGTGATGGCCCCGCAGACGTCGCAGGGCGGGGCGTCTTCCTGGAAGTGGATGAACTGGCGGTCCATGCGTTCGCGGTGGGCCGCCCGCGACTCTTCCAGGCGGGCGGCGGTGGCGGCCGGGGCGGCCCTCCTGGCCTTTTCCCCGTTGCCGCCATCGCCGTCGCCGTTGCCGCCGTCGCCCGCGCCTCCGGTGCGCTGGGCGTCGGGGGCGGGAACATACAAGCCGGCGCCGGGGACCGCAGCTTCCGTGCCCGCGGTCCGTCCGGCGCCTGGAGTCGAGGAGGAATGATCGTCCGTGACGCCCTCCCCGGCGACCCGGCGGACCGGCTCACCGGCCTGGGCGGGTCGCCTGACTGCGCTTTCGCCGCTGTGTTCTTCCAGGAACCTCATGCCCACCCACCGGAAGATGTAGTCCACGATGCTCTTGGCAAAGGGGATGTCCGGGTCGGAAGTCATCCCGCTGGGCTCGAAGCGCTGGTGGGAGAACTTCTTCACCAGGGCGTCCGGCGGGACGCCGTATTGCAGGCACAGGCTGATGGCGGTGGCGAAGGCGTCCATCATCCCCCCGACCGTCGAGCCCTCCTTGGCCATGGTGATGAACAGCTCCCCCAGCGAGCCGTCCTCGAACAGCCCCGCGTGGATGTACCCCTCGTGCCCCTCCACCTCGAACTTGTGCCGGACGGACGTGCTGGTGGCGGGCATCCGTTTCCGCCGCGGGAGGGGCTTGGGCGGGGCGTCCTCGGCCGGTTCCTTCTTCTTCTTCAGGTTCAGGGGCTGAGAGACCTTCGACCCGTCCCGGTAAATGGCGACGGCCTTCAGCCCCATCCGCCACCCGGCCAGGTACACCTCCTCGACGTCCTCGACGGTGCATTCCTTCGGCAGGTTCACCGTCTTGGAGATGGCGCCGGAGAGGAACGGCTGAACGGCCGCCATCATCCGAAGGTGCCCCATGTAGTCAATGGAGCGGGCGCCGTTGGCCGGCTTGAAGGCGCAGTCGAAGACCGGCAGGTGCTCGTCGTCGAGCTCCGGGCAGCCCTCGATCGTGTCGTTCTCGTTGATGTAGTCGACGATCGTCTGGATCGTGTCGTTCTCGTACCCCAGGTTCTTCAGCGCCAGCGGGACACTGTTGTTGACGATCTTGAACAGCCCGCCACCGACGAGGAGCTTGTACTTGACCAGGGCGATGTCCGGCTCGATGCCGGTGGTGTCGCAGTCCATGAAGAACCCGATGGTCCCGGTGGGGGCCAGCACCGTCGCCTGCGCGTTCCGGTAGCCGTGGAACTCCCCCGCGGAGGTCGCTTCCTCCCAGCACGCCGCCGCCGACTCGACCACGGGGGCGTTGTACTCGTCGGCCTGCACGTCATCGAGCGCCCGCCGGTGCATTCTCATGACCTCGAGCATGTGCCGGCGGTTCTTGTGGAACTCGGGGAAGCTTCCCAGCCGGCTGGCCAGCTCGGCGCTGGTGGCGTAGGCCTCGGCGGTCATCACCGCGGTCAGGGCCGCGGCGACCGCGCGCCCGGCGTCGCTGTCGTACGGCAGGCCCAGACTCATCAGCAGCGCCCCGAGGTTGGCGTAGCCCAGGCCCAGGGGCCGGCACTGTCGGCT
>CAZNSB010000413.1:0-4900 GCA_964575155.1 uncultured Planctomycetaceae bacterium
GACGGAGACACCTTAACCCTCCCTGATTTCTGTCTAGACAACGGGGAGCACCTCAAACACTGTTGGACTCCGGGAGGTACGAGATGACGAACATTGCACGCTTCTCTGCCGCTGCGGTACGCTTCTCTGCTGCTGCGGTCATCCTGGCCCTGGGAATGATCCTCTCTTCAGCACTTCTCTCCAAGCTGTTTGTGAGCATCAAGCATGAGAAGGAAATACGCGTCAAGGGCTACGCGGAAAGGAATGTCGTCTCGGACGTAGGCAAATTCTACTGTTCCTATTCGACACGGAAGCCTACCCTTGTGGACGCCTACAAGGAGCTCCAAGTCCATCGGAACTTGGTGATCAAGTACCTGAACGAGAAGGGCATCAAAGCTGAGGACATCGCAATCGGAGAGATCAACACATCGAAGCTGTTCAAGAAGGACTTGAAGGGAAACGACACGAACGAAATTCAGTACTATGAAGCCAAACAAGGCATCCAGATCACCTCGAAGAATGTTACGCTCGTCGGAGACATCTCAAGGGGGATAACTGATCTGATCAAGGACGGTGTTGACATAAGCGCCTCCTCGCCATGCTTCTATGTCTCAGACCTGCATAAGCTCAAGGTAGAGCTGATAGCAGAGGCAACACAAGACGGGCACGAACGCGCTGTGACCATGGCAAAGAACAGCGGCGGCGAGGTAGGGCCCCTACGTTCCGCAAGGCAAGGGGTGTTCCAGATCACGGAGCCATACTCCACACGGACATCCGGCTATGGCGTCTACGACACCTCGACTATACGGAAGACAGTCAAAGCTGTTGTAACGCTTGAGTATTCGATAGACTAAAAGTCAATCACCTGATGCAGCCGATTTCGCAGGCCTTCGACCTGCAAACGGCTGATCAAGGCGTTCGATTCACGGAATGAAACAGTTCTCAAAGCTTGAGCGGTCGGTTCTGGAGTGGATGGCAGACAGGCTGCCGATCCCAAATCTGAAAGAGCAGATCGCGGCCGCCGTGGTAACGGATCGAGAGTATACGGGCGTGGGTTCCTTCACATTCCTGTCCGTGCCGTCGGGCCTCCCTGCCGTTCAGTGCCCTTCTCCGATTTCCGGCCCTGTGATCGAGGCACAGGGAATTGAGCATGGCGGAGCAGCCATCATCTTTCTTGATGACACGGGACACATCGCAGATTTGGAGATGTATGCAAACGGTGATCACTTCGCCGAATCAATCACCTCTTTTGAGCTGAAACCGTGGGAAGAATCGAATGACTGCGTTCACGGCACAGGCTGAAGCCGCGCCCGTGAAGCGGCCGTTGGCCGGCAGACGCCTGCCTTTGGGCTCGATAGCACGTTCTTCGTGGATCTCCATCTATGCCCCGTCGCCCGGGGCCGCCGAGCGTACTGCCGGGCCCCACGGGACGCCACCGATACGGTGGCGTGCGGCCTCATCCGCGCGCTTGATCTTCTCCGGAGCCGTGTAGCTACGGAGGTACCGCGTGGGCAGATCCCGCCAGGTGTACCCGCGGAACAGCCGGGCCGCGTCGAGGTACCGCTCCAACATGGCGACGCGGCGGGCTGCGCTCGCCGTCCAGACCTGCCTGCCGGGCTTGTCGATTTAGTCCACGCACGGACGCAAATAAAGGACTTACGACAAGGCGAATTGACGTAAGTCATTGTTCCTCCGTGGAGGCGCCGACTAAATCGACAACCCCTGCCGGCAGGCAGGACCGCCGCGCGCAGGGGAAGCGGGCGACGGTATCGGCGTCGTCGAGGCTCCAATCGCGTTGTTTCGCGATTGGAGTCCTCCAGACGCGGCGACGGACGGGTGCGGATTTCCGATTGCGGACTCCCCAGCCGGCTGAGTACCCTTCCGTCATGGAGCCGGCGCCCGTCCAGCTCGACATTTACCGCACGGCGATTCCGATGCGGAGCTTCGAGCACGCCGCGGCGGCGCGGGAACTGGCCGAGGCGATCGTCGTGCGGATGGAGCTGTCCGACGGCACCGTCGGGTGGGGGGAGACGCTGCCGCGGGAATACGTCACCGGCGAGACGCTGGAGACGGTGCCCCGCGACATCGAGGCGGTGCTCTGGCCGGCGGCGCGGGCGGGCGATGCCAAGGGCAGGGACCTGCCCGCCGCCGACGGCGACCGGCCCATCACCGCCGCCCGCTGCGCCGTGGAGCTGGCGCGGTACAACGCCTGGCTGCGGTGGGACTGGCGGCGGGTGGGCCCGTCGGGGGCGCGGATCGACGGCAGGGGCTTTCCGGCGGTCCGCGTCAGCGGCGTGCTGGGGGCCTCGACCCCGGCCCGGACGTCGAAGCACGTTCAACTGATGCGGCTGTACGGCGTGCGGGATTTCAAGCTGAAGCTCGGCCTGGGCGACGACGCCGACGCCGGAAACCTCCGCGTCGTGAAGCGTTGGATTGGCCGGGCCGTCCAGAGGGGCAGGTGCACCCTCCGGGTGGACGTCAACGGCGGCTGGTCGGCCGACGAAACGCCCGACCGCGTCGCGGCCCTGAAGCCCCACGGCGTGTGCGTCGTCGAGCAGCCCGTCTTCATGCCCGCCGAGGGGCTCATTGAGCTGGCCCAAAGATGCGAGCTGCCGCTGATGGCCGACGAATCCCTCATCACCGAGGCCGACGCCGAGAAGTTCGGCGAGGCCCCCGGCAGGAAGGTCTGGCTGAACATCCGGCTGAGCAAGAACGGGGGCCTCTGGCCGAGCCTGAGCATCGCCGAGGCCGCCGGACAGGCCGGCATTCCCTTCACCGCCGGATGCATGGTCGGGGAGAGCAGCATCCTTTCGGCGGCCCAGCGGCAGTTCCTCTGGGCCTGCGGGCCGGCGAGATTCGTCGAGGGCAACTACGGCAAGCTCCTGCTGCTCGACGACCTCACCCGGCGAAGCGTCCGCTGCGGGTACGGCGGGGTCCTGAAGCGGCCTTACGGCCGGAAGGGCCCGGCCGCCGATCCGGTCGACCCGCAGCGGCTCGCCCGGTACGGCGAGCTGATCAAGACGCTTGGGGCGTAGGCGTCTCGCCCCGCCGCTGGGGCATTCTTGAATATCCCAGATTCCCGCGCGCGGAGGACGGGGGATTCTCTATATAATCTGTGTGTGAGCGCTGAAGCCGACAACGGGCCGCCCACCTCCCGCCGCGGGTTCTTTCGCGACGCCTTCGCCGGGCTCCTCGGGCCGGTCGTGGACCTCATCCAGGACCGCCTCCGATTCGACCTGTACGACGAGCCGGCGGATTACGACTACGCCCCGGCGCCGCTGCGCCCCCCGGGGGCCGTCGCCGGCGACGGCTTCGCGGAGTTGTGCACGGAGTGCGGCGAGTGCGCCGCGGCCTGCCCGGCGGGGGCGATCGTGATGGACCCGGACCCGCGGATCGTCCCGGCCCGGGAGGCGTGCCGGATGTGCGAGGGTTTCCCCTGCATCGCCGCCTGCCGGACCGGCGCCCTGGAGTCCGTCGGGCGCGGTGAGCTGTGCATGGGGGTGGCGGTGTGGGACGCGTCGCTGTGCAAGGTGATGGCCGGCGAGGACTGCGCCGTCTGCCTGGAGGCCTGCCCCGTGGGCGGGGCCATCACCATCGAGGAGCACTACGTGGAGATCGACAGCGAGAAATGCACCGGCTGCGGGCTCTGCGAGCACGCCTGCCCCCTCCACCCCAAGGCCATCACCGTCGAGCCGTTCTGAACCGCCGCCGGGCGGCAATCCGCACCCTTGGCGCCGCGTGAGGCGGTTTTTGTTTGCCTGGGGCGGGGCAGCGGCTACACTACTCGGTCCGTCGTTTTCAAAAGAGACCTCTTGCGGAAGGAACAGACGGTCATGGCGCGAAGCGGTCGTTCTTCGAGGCACGTGTTCACGAGCGAGTCGGTCACCAAGGGCCACCCCGACAAGATCGCCGACCAGATCTCCGATGGCATCGTGGATTCCCTCATCGCCGTCGACCCGCACGCACGGGTGGCCTGCGAAACGCTGGTGACCACCGGGCTGGTGGTCCTGGCCGGCGAGGTGACGGTCCACAACACCAAGGCCGAGCAGGCCCTGCTGAACGTGGAGGACACCGCCCGGCGGGTGGTCCGCGAGATCGGCTACGACGACCCGGGCATCGGCTTCGACCACCGTAGCTGCGCCGTCCTCCGCAGCCTGCACAGCCAGTCCGCCGACATCGCCATGGGCGTGGACGCCCGCAGGCGCGGCCAGCGCATGAAGGCCAAGAAGCAGGGCGCCGGCGACCAGGGGCTCATGTTCGGGTTCGCCTGCGACGAGACCAAGGCCCTGATGCCGCTGCCGATCCAGCTCGCCCACCGGCTGACGGCGGGACTTACCGAGGCACGTGAAAGCAAGCGGGTCAAGTGGCTCCGCCCGGACGGCAAGAGCCAGGTCTCCGTGGAGTACGACGGTGAGAGGCCCATCCGCATCACCACC
The DNA here is from genome assembly GCA_964575155.1 of uncultured Planctomycetaceae bacterium. GTDB lineage: Bacteria > Planctomycetota > Phycisphaerae > SM23-33 > SM23-33 > CAZNSB01. Next base: position 4,416 of record CAZNSB010000413.1, read on the forward strand.
GTCGTCCTCTCCACCCAGCACGACGAGAGCGTCATCGACCCTCGCAAGGGCACCATGTCCGCCAAGGCGCGGGCCGAGCTGATCCGCAAGATCATCCGCCCGGTCATCCGCGAGGAATGCCCGCAGTTGTGGTCGAATCGCATCAAGTATCACATCAATCCCACCGGCCGGTTCGTCATCGGCGGGCCCCACGGCGACAGCGGCGTCACCGGGCGGAAGATCATCGTGGACACCTACGGCGGGCGCGGCAGCCACGGCGGGGGGGCCTTCAGCGGGAAGGACCCCTCCAAGGTGGACCGCTCCGCCTCGTACATGGCCCGGCATATCGCCAAGAACGTGGTCGCCGCCGGGCTCGCCCGGGCCTGCGAGGTCCAGCTTTCCTACGCCATCGGCGTCGCCGAGCCCGTCAGCGTCCTGGTCGACTGCGAGGGCACCGCGGCGGTCGATGAGGCCACCCTCGCCCGGGCCATTCGCGACCTCTTCCC